>JAGCPW010000011.1 GCA_017965495.1 Eubacterium sp.
AATATTAGCCATTGTCCACCTCCGTGAAATCTGTTTGAAACTTCCGTTGAGAGAGATTGGAAGTTTTTTTCTCACTCATCTGTGTCCTTTGGAATGCGGACGTCGGACACAGACATCAGGAAATATTGTAGTAGAAATATGCGGTGTTGTCAATACTAACTGTCATTATTATGGTATACTATCAGCAGTAGATAACGGAGGTAAACTATGAATAAATCATTAAAAATATTATTAGTGTTATCAGTGATGCTGGGAGTGGCATTTGCATTTGGACAGAGTGTAAAAGCCAAAAGTATTACAGTAGGTCCAAGTGGTGAGAAAGCGAGTGGAAATGTTTACTCAAATGACTACATTAGAATTAAGAATGCTTTATATGAGATAGACAAAGCTGGTGGAGGAACTCTGACTATAAAAAGTGGAACGTACAATGTTACAAACACTCTTTGCGTGGGATCAAAGACCACTATTAAGTTCGAGAAGAATGTGGTCATAAACAAAGTATTCGGTAGCGAAACATCTAGCACGCTTTTCCAATTGATTAGCTTCGACAAAGTCTTTGGCAAGGACGAAGTATCCGGCTACAAAGGAGAGCATGACATTCATTTTAAGGGAAATAGAACAGTCTTTAATATGAATAATAAAAATAATGGCTCAACTATGGCTATATGTGTGGTCATGGCAAACAATGCCAATGTATCATTTGAGGGAATCACTTTTGAAAATATTAAAAAAGGTCATTTGGTAGAAATGGACGGATGCAAAAACGTATCATTTAAGAAATGTGCTTTTAAAAACATGGCTGATAATAGCAAGCACAATAAAGAAGCGATAAACTTAGACACTAACGATGATTGGACAGGTGGTTTCTCGCAGGAGTGGAGCAAGGCTGACAAAACTCCAAACACCAAGATAACAATTTCAGGTTGTACATTTACTAACCTTGTAAGAGCCGTTGGAACTCACCGTTATTCTGGTGGTAAGTATCACACAAACATAAAATTTATAAACAACAAGTGCAACAAAGTAATGACACCGATTGGAATGCTTAACTGGAGAAAGGTAACAGTAAAAGGAAATACATTTTCAAATGGCAAGGCTAACAAAAGATATAACTACAATTTCCTTATGGCTGGAGTTAAGAAAGTAACTTTTACAGGCAATACTCTAAAGAAAATGAAGAGTAAAGAAACTATCAAGTATTATGCCAAATACAAGATAGACGCAGATCCTTACAAAGGTACCAAATCCAAACTTACTAAGAAAGAAATTAAACTTCTAAAGAAGAACAAAGCGAAGAAGGGTACCAAAAAGAAGTTTATAATCAACAAAAAGAAATATAAATTTAAATAAACAAAAAAGGCTTGAGATAGTCTCAAGCCTTTTAAAATGTCTTAATTATTTAGTTCCAGTAGAACCAAATCCGCCAGCACCCCTAACAGTGTCTGACAATTCATCCACTTCATTAAATGATGCTGCAAGGAAAGGTGCAATCACCATCTGAGCGATACGCTCGTTTTTATCGATAGTCTGAGGTTCTGTTCCGTGATTGTGAAGAGCAACAGTAACCTCGCCTCTGTAATCGGCATCCACCACGCCTACTTTGTTGGCTGGAGCCAAGTCTCTCTTACATGAAAGACCAGATCTAGCATAAATCAAACCTGCGTATCCTTCAGGCACTTCCAAAGCGATACCAGTTCCCACGAAAACAGTCTCGTTTGGATTGATTGTTAAATCCTCATCTAGACATGCGTAAAGGTCAGCACCTGCCGCATAGTCGCTACCATATGTTGGAATGATAGCATCATCTCTTAATTTCTTAATATTAATTTCTACAGCCATATTTCCTCCCAATTTATCCTCTGCTTATTTCTCTTTCCCAAAGAACAACCTTGCCTTGTTCTCTAGTTTTATTCATATCAATTAATCTCTGGTTTTCTGAGCCGCGGAAGAGCAGCATAATATTTCTTTGCTCCTCAATATAAGGACCGTCCACTAGCACATCCACCAAAGACAAAATCTCTTCTAAGTCTGGACATTCTTTGGCCATGTCGCCGATAAGCTCTTCATATAAGTAGCCAGTGAATAGCCAAATGTCTTTTTCAGGGTATGCTTCCTTAACCTTTTTAGCGGTTTTTAAAACTTCAGCTTGATTTTTAGGATCAAGTGGCTCGCCACCTAAAAAAGTAAGTCCTCTGTATGCCCCAAAAGACATAGTATCAATTATCTGGTCAATTACTTCATCTGTGTAAGGTTTGCCGTAGTCATAGTCCCAAGCCTCCTCGTTAAAGCAGCCTTTGCAGGCATGAGCACATCCTGACACAAATAAAGAGACCCTAATTCCAGGGCCATTTGCCACGTCGTAAGTTTTTAATTCTGCGTAATTCATAGTAGAAATTATAAAACAAATAGAACCAAAAATAAAGAGTGTATGGTATAATAATAGCAGTGTTTAGCACGGGAATGCTATTAAAGGAGGTTAGTATTATGAAGAAAATTATTTGTTACGTTTTAACTATGGCACTTATGATAGGAATGGTTGCTTCAGTTGGAGTTGCGCCTACCAAGGCAAAGACCATTGATCCACCACCTTATAATCTTAACGCGACACCAACTATGAAGAACGTTAAGTTGAGTTGGGAAAAATCAAATAATGTAAAGAA
>JAGCPW010000093.1 GCA_017965495.1 Eubacterium sp.
GAAGGTGGAATCATTAAACTTGGTTACAATGATGAAGTAGATAAACTTCGAAATGCCAAAACAGAAGGCAAACAATGGTTAGCAGAACTAGAAGCTAAAGAAAAAGAAGAGACAGGAATTACTAAACTTAAAATCAAATATAATAAAGTGTTTGGTTACTATTTGGAAGTTTCTAATTCATTTAAAGATCAAGTTCCTGAACATTATATTAGAAAACAAACTCTTGCAAATGCAGAGAGATATACTACAGATAAACTAAAAGAATTAGAAGATATTATTGTGGGAGCCGAGGATAAATTGTTCTCGCTAGAATACAATATATTCTCTGAGATAAGAGATGAGATTTATAATCAAATTTCAAGAATTCAATCTACAGCTAAAGCTATTGCAAAGATAGATGTTTTTGCATCACTTGCTTATGTGGCTGAACGCAATGGTTATGTTAGACCAGAGATAAATGAAGATGGAAAAATTGATATCATCGAGGGAAGACATCCTGTAGTTGAAAAAATGATGGCTGAGAATATGTTTGTCACAAACAATACTCACTTAGATGAGGATGACAACAGATTTGCGATTATTACAGGTCCTAATATGGCTGGTAAGTCTACATACATGAGACAAACTGCGCTTATCGTTTTGATGAGCCAAATTGGTTCATTTGTCCCAGCATCATCAGCCAATATTTCTATATGCGATAAAATATTTACTCGTGTGGGTGCATCTGATGATTTGGCGAGTGGTCAAAGTACATTTATGGTTGAGATGACTGAGGTGGCTAACATTTTAAGAAATGCCACTAAAGACAGTTTGATAATTCTTGATGAGATAGGAAGGGGAACAAGTACTTTTGACGGACTAAGTATTGCTTGGTCTGTGGCTGAATATATTAGCAATAAAGATATACTTGGAGCAAAGACATTGTTCGCCACACACTATCATGAACTAACTGAACTAGAAGGCAGTTTAGATGGAGTGAAAAATCTTTGCATCAGCGTCAAAGAACAAGGCGACGATATTGTCTTCTTAAGAAAGATAGTGAAAGGTGGCGCAGATAAAAGTTATGGTATTCAAGTTGCTAAGTTGGCTGGAGTGCCAGAACCAGTTTTAGATAGAGCTAAAGTTTTAGTTGGACAACTTGCAAATGCAGATATCGCACAGAATGCTAAAGACATTGCACTAAATACTCAAAAAGGCGAAGACATTTTCAAAGTGGCTGAGACTCAGACACAAATGACTTTCGCTGATATGTTAACTGAAGATGAAATAATTACTGAGATTGAAAACTTAAATCTTGGAGAGATGACACCATTAGAAGGACTTAACTATTTGAATGAACTACAACAGAGATTAAAGAATAGATTGGATTAATATGAGCATTATTAAGTTAGATCAAAACACAATAAACCATATAGCTGCAGGTGAAGTGATTGATAGACCTTCATCTATTGTTAAAGAGCTTGTAGAAAATAGTATTGATGCTAACGCCACCAATATTTCAATTGAAATAAAAGATGGTGGTATTTCGTTTATAAGAATAACTGACAATGGCGATGGTATAGAAGAAGATGATATTAAAATAGCGTTTGAAAGACATTCAACTAGCAAGATTAAAGATACTATTGATTTAGCATCTATCCATTCTCTTGGGTTTAGAGGCGAGGCACTATCTAGTATAGCTGCTGTTTGTCAGGTTGAGCTTATCACTAAGACTAAAGATTCTATGACTGGTTTTAGATACAGAATAGAAGGTGACGAGGAGATAGGGTTTGAAGAGATAGGTGCACCAGATGGCACAACATTTGTTGTTAGAAATATTTTCTTTAACACTCCAGCTCGTAGAAAGTTCTTAAAAACTGCAAGTACTGAGTCTGGATACATCTCTGAGATTATTGAAAAGATTGCTTTGTCGCATCCAGAAATTAGTTTTACTTTTATTAATAATGGAAAGACTAGAATCTATACACCAGGTAACGGTAATCTTAAAGATACAATTTATGCCATCTACGGCAAAGAAGTTACAGACAATCTAGTAGAAGTAAACTACAAAGATAAAAATATTGAAATGACAGGTTTTCTTGGAAAAGCAATTATTTCAAAAGGAAATAGATCTAACGAAAACTACTTCATTAATGGAAGATATATCAAGAGCGATATTATTTCAAAAGCAATAGAAGAAGGATATAAGTTTATTTTGATGCAGCATAAATATCCTTTTACTGTTGTTAATTTCACTATTGATAACAAATATATAGATGTAAATGTT
The DNA here is from genome assembly GCA_017965495.1 of Eubacterium sp. Classification (GTDB taxonomy): domain Bacteria; phylum Bacillota; class Clostridia; order Lachnospirales; family Lachnospiraceae; genus Eubacterium_G. The sequence continues at coordinate 2,267 of JAGCPW010000093.1, forward strand.
CATCCTTCTAAGATGGAACTAAGAATTAGTAATGCTTCAGAAATATATCCTGCAATAGTTGAGACGGTTAAGGAAACTTTAATTGAAAAGCCTAATATTATCGATGCAAAGATTGATGATGAGAAAAAAGAAGAAAAGAAAATTGATAGAAAACCAGAACCTTTCGAGACAAAAAGAAATGTTGAAGAAGAAATAGTTCCTGAGAAGACGAGAAATATACCTAAGCCTAAAAGTGCGGATTATACAAATATAATAAAACCAAAGCAAGAAGAAGTTCATGAACAGTTGTCTTACGATTTTCTATCTGAAGAAGCTAGACCAAAACACAAAATCATAGGACAAGTATTTGAAACTTACTGGATAGTGGAATACGAAGATGAAATGTATATCATCGATCAACATGCTGCTCATGAAAAGGTAAACTTTGAAAGACTGATGAAACGTTTTGAAAACAATGATGTTTCTACCCAAATGTTAAGCCAACCTATCATCTTGAATCTTTCAATGAAGGATGCAAATGTTTTAGAACAATACTTGGATAACTTTAATGAGATTGGTTTTCAAATTGAACCATTCCAAGGAACTGACTTTGCAGTGAGAGGTGTTCCATCAGAACTTTATACAATAGACAGTGAAGATGTGTTAATGGATATCATTGATAACTTTACTGCAGAAATTGGAAGTATGGTTCCAAATATAATTACAGAAAAGATTTGTTCAATGTCATGTAAAGCAGCCATTAAAGGTAATACTAAAATTTCCTTTGCCGAGGCTGATGCATTGATAGATGAACTATTAAGTCTTGATAATCCATACAACTGTCCACACGGCAGACCAACTATTATTAAGATGTCAAAAGAAGAACTAGAGAAGAAATTTAAGAGAATTGTTTGATGAAGAATTTAGTTATTTTAACTGGACCTACAGCAGTAGGGAAAACAGATATTTCTATAAAGCTCGCCAAAGAAATCAACGGCGAGATAATAAGTGCTGATTCCATTCAGGTATACAAAGGGTTAGATATTGGATCTGCAAAGATTAGTGAAGATGAGATGGATGGTGTTAAGCACTATTTGATTGATGTTTTAGATCCAACAGAAGAGTTTGATATTTATACTTTTAAGACAATGTCAGAAAAAGCGATTGATGAGATTTATGCTAAAGGTAAAATACCAATCATCGTTGGAGGAACTGGTTTTTATATTCAATCTGTTTTGTATGATGTTGATTTTGAAGAGACAGAAGTGAATATGGAATACAGAAAAGAGTTAGAAGAACTTGCCAGTGAATATGGAAATGAATATGTTCACAAAATGCTAGAAGAAGTAGATCCAGATTATGCATCAAGTATTCATCCAAACAATATAAAAAGAGTAATAAGAGCTTTGGAGTTTTATCACGAGAATCAAACTCCATTATCTAAACATAATTCTGAGCAAAGAGAAAATGAATCTCCATACAATTTTGCATATTACGTTTTAAATGATGACAGAGAAGTATTATATGACAGGATTAATAAGCGAGTTGATTTGATGTTTGACGAAGGCTTGGTGGATGAAGTAAAAGGTTTAAAAGAATCTGGACTTGATGAATCGAATTTATCTATGCAAGGAATTGGTTATAAAGAAGTTTTAGAATGTCTTAATAATAATATTTCTTTAGAAGATTGCAAAGAGTTGATTAAGAAAAATACTAGACATTTTGCGAAGAGACAACTTACATGGTTTAGAAGAGAAAATACAGTTCAGATGATTGACTATAGAGATTTCGACAGAGATATAGATAAAGTATTAGATTATATGCTTAAAGATTTGAGAGAAAAAGAGATATGGAAGAATTAAAGAAACAATATGAAAGTCTAGGGATTTCTAAAGAAGTTTATGAAAAGGCAGAAGAAGTCTTATCACAATTATCTGAAGATTTTCACAGAATAGACAAAATAGCTGAGTACAATCAAATTAAAGTAATTAAAGCTTTTCAGAATCATAAAATTTCTGAGGCGCATTTCACACCGACTACAGGATATGGTTATAACGATTTAGGTAGAGATGCATTAGAAGAAGTGTATGCAGATGTTTTTCAAACTGAAGATGCATTAGTGCGTCCGCAAATCGTTAGTGGTACACATGCTATCACGCTAGCTTTATCAGCCAACCTTTATCCTGGAGACAAGATGCTTTATATCACAGGTAAACCATATGACACTATGGATGAAGTGATTGGCATAAGAGATAACGAATCAAGTCTTGCAGCATATGGTGTTTCTTACGGTCAAGTTGATTTAACTAAAGATGGTGATTTTGACTTTGATGCAATTAAAGATGCTATTACTGATGATGTAAAATTGATTGCTATTCAAAGATCAAGTGGATATGATACTAGACCATCTTTGAGTATAGAAAAGATAGCAGAAGCAATTAAGTTTGTTAAAGATATAAATTCAAGCATCATCATAATGGTTGATAACTGTTATGGTGAGTTTGTTGAGACAAAGGAACCATCTGAGTTTGGAGCAGATATGGTAGTAGGTTCTTTAATTAAAAATCCAGGTGGTGGACTGGCACCAATTGGTGGATATATTTGTGGAACTAAAGAATGTATCAAGAGATGTTCATACAAACTCACTTCTCCAGGCCTCGGCAAAGAAGTGGGCGCAAATTTAGGAGTTATGAATGCTTTTTATCAAGGTTTGTTTATGGCTCCCACAGTAACTGCATCAGCTCTAAAAGGAGCTATATTTGCATCATACTTATTTGATGGATATGGATTTACACTTAACCCTAAAAAGGATGCAAAAAGAGCAGATATTATTCAATCAATTGAGTTTGGAAACCCAGATTGCGTAATTGCATTTTGCAAGGGGATTCAAGAAGCTGCAGCTGTTGATTCACACCTTACTCCGGAGCCTTGGGACATGCCAGGATACGATTCTAAGGTCATTATGGCGGCAGGAGCATTCGTTCAAGGTTCAAGTATAGAATTAAGCGCGGATGGCCCTATAAAGCCTCCATATGCTGTATATTTCCAGGGTGGCTTGACATTTCCTCATGCTAAGTTTGGAATCACAAAAGCCTTCCAAAACCTAGTGAATTTGGGGTTAATATCACTCTAAAAATGTGGTAAAATACTAGGAGCCTTTGCTTGGAGAGAGTGGAGGTTCAAATGAATAGAATAAAAGATTTACCAGAAGTAGAAAGACCCTATGAAAAGTGCTTAAAATATGGCGCTAACCATTTATCAGATGCTGAACTTTTATCAGCAATTTTAAGAACTGGTACCAATGGAATAAGCGCATATGATTTGGCAAATAATATCATAAGGTCGGATGCATCTAAGAATATTTTGTCGATTATGCATCTTTCAAAAGAAGAGTTGCTAAAGATTAAAGGAGTTGGAAATGCTAAGGCAGTCCAAATTCTTTGCATCGGGGAACTTGCCCGAAGGATATCTTTAGAGAGGGCTTCTCTTGATTTGAAGATGAATGTTCCATCAAGTATTGCTAATTACTATATGGAGCAGATGAGACATTTAGAACAAGAGCAGTTAGTTGCTATCTTTGTTGATTCTAAATGTAATATGATTAAAGATATTGTGATTTCTAAGGGAAGCATCAATCAATCATTTATGTGTAACAGAGAGATTTTGGTGGAAGCATTAAAGTGCGATGCAGTAAGTATGATTTTGTTACACAATCACCCGAGTGGTGATCCACAGCCTAGCAAGGCTGATGTTTCTTCAACAAGGAAACTCAACAAGGCTTGTAGTTTGATTGGAATATCACTACTTGATCATATAATCATTGGTGATAGATGTTATACAAGTTTTATTGAATCAGATATAGCTTTTTAATTGAAAGGAAAAGATATGGCTCTAAGCGTATTTGGAATTGATTTTGGAACCAACAATATTAAGATTTATAACGGTATTTCAAAAACAATTACTACAGAGAAAAATATAATAGCTATAAAAAACAAAACAGAAGTTTTAGCTTTTGGCGATGAAGCCTTTGAGATGTACGAAAAGAATCCTGATAATATAGCGGTTGATTTCCCTATTAAAGCAGGTGTTATCGCAGACCTCAGCAATATGATGACATTGTTTGAAATGTTTTACAAAAAGTTGTTAGGTTCAAGAAGCGGTAAGCTCGGTAGATTCTGTGTGGCAGTGCCTGCAGATATCACAGAAGTACAACAGAAGGCTTTTTATGATGTTGTTTTCAAATCAAATGTTAAAGCCCGCGAGATTAAAATCGTTGAGAAACCATTGGCGGACGCTGTTGGTCTTGGAATCGATATGACAAGTTCAAGAGGAAACATGATTGTAAATATAGGTGCTGATACTACAGAGATTTCAGTTATTTCAAACGGCGGAATTGTAATCAGTAAAATGATTGAACTTGGCGGAAATAAGATTGATGAATTGATAGTGGAAGTAGTTAAGAAAAGATATAACATCTTTATCGGTCTTAAAACTGCTGAAAAGATTAAAATTGCTTTGGCGGATGCTATGTATGAAGAAACAGAGGAAGACAATGAAGACGAATTGATTTACGTTTACGGTAGAAATGCCATCACAGGACTTCCTTCAGAAAGAGCAATTTCCAAAGAAACTGTTTACCAGGCAATTGAGATGTTCTTTGAAGACTTAATTGAGTCAATTCAAAACTTACTAGAACGTACTCCGCCTGAATTACAGGAAGACATTTTAGATATTGGAATGTATTTGACAGGTGGATCTGCAGCTATCAAAAACCTAGATAAATACATAGAAGAAAATACAGAATTAAAAGTGAACACAGTTAAGAATCCAGATCAAACTGTTATTCGCGGATTATCAATGATAGTTTCAGATAATAAATTTAAAGATTTAATGTATGAACCAAGAGAGAGTTCTTTCTAAGTTCAAATTATTATAAGGATTAAAGTTATGAAAAGACAATCAAACCGTAAAATGAATTCAAAAGTGCTATTGTTTATTCTTACAATGCTTTGTGTATCTTGCTTAATCATATCGGTTACAGTAAGCAGCTTTTTTGCGCCAGCCAAAACAGTTGTAAGTTATACAGTAGTTCCGCTTCAAAATGGAGTTAATGCCATTGGTTCATGGTTTAACAGCAAAGCAGACCTTCTAAAGTCAATTAGAAAACTTAAAAATGATAATGCAAAACTAAAAAAGAAAAATGCTGATTTGACTGCAGAGAATAGTTTGCTTTCACAAAACAAATATGAGTTAACTAGATTAAGAAATCTATATTCACTTGATAAAGATTATTCTGAGTATAAGAAGATTGGTGCTCAGGTAATTGGTAAAGATACAGGTAACTGGTTCAACATTTTTACAATCAATAGAGGTAGTAACGATGGCATCAAAAAAGATATGAACGTCATTAGCGATGGTGGACTAGTAGGTATTGTATTTGATGTGGGTAAAAACTATGCAAAAGTAAGATCTATTATCGATGATGAGAGTAGTGTGTCAGTTTCTTTTGCTAGCACATCAGATACAGGTATTGTTAGTGGTGATTTAAAACTTATGGATGATGGAGTTATGAATATTACTGGAATCAACTCTACAGCCAAAGTATCAGAAGGTGATATGGTTGCCACATCTCAAATAAGTGACAAGTTTGTGCCGGGCATTTTAGTTGGATACCTAAACAAAGTAAAAAGAGACTCAAACAAACTAACTAAGTCTGGAACAATTATTCCTGTAGTAGATTTCCAGCATATAAACGAAGTACTAGTTATTAAAACTACTAAAGACGAACTCAAGGATTAATTATGAAGAAAAAGATTATTAAGTTGATCGTTTTAATTGCTATAGTTATTGTTACTTTTATTATTCAATCAACTTGGTCAAAACTAAATAATGATATAGTTCCAACGCCTAATTTGCTACTAATAGTGGTATGCATATTTGGCTTTATGCGTGGTTCTAATTATGGATGTTTGATTGGCTTATTCTGCGGTCTATTAGTAGATTTCGAATATGGAGATATAGTCGGTCTTTATGCATTTCTTTACATGATTTGTGGTTTCTTCAGTGGTACATTGAAGAGACTCTTTTACAGTGAGAATGTATTAATGCCATTGTTATTAGTTTTTACAAATGACTTTGTATATAATCTTGCGGTTTATATATTTAGATTTTTGCTAAGAAATAAACAAGATTTTCCGTATTATTTTTGGAACAGAATATTCCCAGAGATGATTATTACAACTTTCATAATGTTCTTAACATTTAAGTTGTTCTATATATTAAATGAAAAAGTATTTATGAATGAAGAGGAGAGGGCTCTAAGTTTTGATAAGTGATTTTTTATACAATATTTTAAAAATTCTTAAATCAAGAATATTTATTGTATGCCTACTTGTAGTGGCATTGTTTGCTACGCTTATTTTTAGAATCTTTGATCTTCAAATAGTAAACGAAAACTATTATATGAGTACTTATATTCAAAAAGCAGAAAAGACTATTTACTCACCAGGTACTAGAGGAAATATTTATGATTGCAACGGAAAGCTTTTGGCGTACGATTCACTAGCGTATGTTGCTACATTTGAAGATACAATTGAGTCAGATGACAATAAGAATAAAAAGTTAAATGAGATTGCAGATAAAGCAATTAAAATTATTGAACATTGCGGAGATAAGATAATTGTTGATTTCCCAATTGTTAAAGATAGAAACGGAAATCTAAAGTATAACTTTACTTCAGAATCACAAAAGAATTTATTTATTAGAAACTTATTTGGCGAAGACCCTGTAAGAGATGGTGTAGATTATTCTTTAGCCACACCTCCTCAAATGTTCTATTATTTGAAGAATGATTTATTTGAGATTCCTGATTATGAAGATTTCGACATGCTATTTAAAGTAATGTCTATTCGATATAACGTTTACTTAAACTCATACCAGAAATATGTTTCTGTAGTTATTTCTAAAAATATTAGTAACGAGACAATGGTTGCTATCAACGAGAATAAAGCAGAAATTCCAGGTGTGGGAGTAGAAGAGAGAAATATCAGAAGATATAAAGACAGTACATATTACGCACCTATTATTGGTTACACAGGAACTATATCCACAGAAGAATTAGATGCTGAGAATGAAAAAGGA
>JAGCPW010000094.1 GCA_017965495.1 Eubacterium sp.
TAGTTTTGGATGAGGCTAAAAAGCAGACGGTGTATGACGAATACCCATCGGCAGTAAATGTGTATACTATTACAGAGTACGTGAACGAGGCTGGAAGTATTTTGAATCCTGATGGCGGGGACCTATCAGATTACGCACAGCTATACGACGCTGTAAATGAAGCCACAAAGAAAGTGGCATATAAACTACGAGAAAGTAAATTTCAGGAGGATTAAAAATGGGAAAAGTAGTAGTAATGGATCATCCTTTGATCCAGCATAAGATTGGAATTGCTAGAAGAAAAGAAGTTGGAACAAAAGATTTCAGACAGCTTATAAGTGAGATCGGAAACCTAATCACTTACGAAGCTACAAGATATCTAGACTTGGATGAAGTTGAGATTGAAACACCAATCTGCAAAACAACAGCTAAGGAACTTAGCGGAAAGAAACTTGCTATCATTCCTATTCTAAGAGCGGGACTTGGTATGGTAGAAGGAATGCTATCACTTGTTCCATCAGCGAGAGTGGGACATATTGGACTTTACAGAGATCCAGAGACAGCTGAACCTCACGAATATTATTGTAAGATACCAGCTGACTGCGACAAGAGAGATGTGTTTGTAGTAGACCCAATGCTTGCTACAGGTGGATCTGCAGTGGCGGCCATTCAGATGCTAAAAGATAAAGGTGTTAAGAAGATTATTATGATGTGTATTATTGCTGCACCTGAAGGCGTTAAGGCGATAACAGATGCACACCCAGACGTAGACGTTTATATTGGTGCGCTAGACGAGAAACTAAATGAGCACAAATATATTGTTCCTGGTCTTGGTGATGCAGGTGATAGAATATTCGGTACAAAATAGTGACTGCAAATTTAGATGAAATCAAAATGCATTGTGCTAGCACAGTTGCATTGATGATTTCATCTAAATTTATAGCGCTGTGAGCGCGACCGAGAAGAGCGTAGCGAATTCGAGGTGCAGGCGCTCTCTATAATAAAAGGAGAAATCAATGAGCGAGAAAAGACAAGATTACATATCTTGGGATGAATATTTTATGGGCATAGCAAAACTCTCTGCTCTTCGTTCAAAAGATCCAAACACTCAAGTGGGTGCGTGTATCGTGAGCGAGGACAATAAGATTTTGTCTATGGGATACAACGGAATGCCAATAGGCTGTGATGACGATGAGTTCCCATGGAACAGAGACAGCGAAGACCCATACGATAATAAATATTATTACTCTACACATAGTGAACTAAATGCGATTCTAAACTACCGCGGTGGAAGTTTAGAGGGCGCCAAAATCTATGTGACACTATTCCCATGTAATGAGTGTGCGAAAGCAATCATTCAGTGTGGAATAAAGAAAGTTATCTTTGATGATAACAAGTATGAGGACACTTCTTCGGTGAAGGCTTCAAAGAGAATGTTTGAGGCATCGGGCGTGGAAGTGGTTCAGTATAGTAGGAGTAATGAGGAAATAAAAATTAATCTATAATTAGAAGACGCTTAAGTGCGTCTTCTTTTTTATTAAAAGGAGGATTATATGAAAATAAAAAGATTAGTTGTTGCCGTGTTAATAATGTGTATGGTTGTTAGCATCCCGGTTCAAGCAGGAGATGGAAAAAGAATAAAGAAAAAAGGAGTTTATTATATTAATCTAATTGGTGCCCCTAAATATGGCGGCAAAAAACTGAAAAAACATTATTATAAGCGAGGATATGATGAATATAGAGATGGATTAATTGTCAGGATTAAGTTAAGTGGGAAAAAATTAAAAATATGGGGAGAGCCAGAATATAAAAAACGTTTAGATACGGCAAAATCTCATACAAAGAAAAAAAGATTAAAATATAACAAATACTACTTTAAGGTTTCTAAAAACTTATATTTTATGACATCAACATTCAATGAATATACAGGGGAGCACAAGTGGATTCCTATGAGTAAAGCAAAAGGTATAAAAGCCATAAAAGATGCACAAAAAGGAAAGGCATCGGGGATTGTGTGCGCGTCGGGAAGATATTATGTAAGAAATGGAGTTTTATATAGAGTTGATTTGCCATAAAATCTAATAAACAAAACCTCGGAAGAAGTTTCCGAGGTTTTGTTTATATTGCATAAAATATTATCGCAAAGAATTGAAGTATACTTCCTGCGAGAATGAAGAGGTGGAACACGGAGTGTATCCACTTTTTCTTTTTGCCGACTACATAAAGAATCGATCCTAGTGTATAAGCCACACCACCAGTTATAAGAAATACAAGTCCGCCAGTTCCCACAGAATCATATGTCTGTTTTATAAAGAAGACAATAACCCATCCCATTACCACATAACAAACCAAAGAAAACTTTTCAAACTTCTTTAAATCAATGGCTGTGAGTGTTCCAGCGATTACTGCGCATCCCCAAACAATACCAAAGATAACCCATGAAAGAACTGGATATTTTCTGTGCATTGCACCAAACAATACTGGCGTATAAGTTCCTGCTATTAACAAATAAATAGTGCAGTGATCTAACACCTGCAAAACTTTTTTAGGCATTCCCTTAGATAGACCGTGGTAAACGCTAGACATTGTATAAAGAATAATTAGCGAAGCACCATAGATAGCACATCCAACTATAGTAAGTGGGTCACCTTCCTTCGCGGCAAAGACCACACATAGCACCAATGCTGCAACACCGAGCAATGCGCCCACGATGTGGGAAACCATATTAAAAATTTCTTCTCCCTTAGAATAATCTGGAAGTATTCTGTCTTTAAGTTTAATTCTTTTTCTCATAATAACCTCCACACAAATTCAAGTTATTTATTTAAACCGAAAAAAGTGTAGCACAAAATTTTCTGAATGTAACCCCTTGACAAAAAATAAAAAAATTAAAAAATTTTAA
>JAGCPW010000012.1 GCA_017965495.1 Eubacterium sp.
CATATTAGAAATGATGTACAAGAAATGGTTATGGCCCATGACTGGTCACTTCAAATGCATGGATTCTATTTAGATATAGAAAAGCACACTATGCGTTTTGACGTAGTCTTGAGTTTTGATATTGATCCAAAAGAGGGAATTGATATTATTAGAAAAGAAGTAGGAGAAGCATATCCAGAGTATGAACTAAATATTATTGCAGATGTTGATATAGCTGACTAAAACTGCTCGGAGAAAAGATGAGAAAAAGTGTAGAATATCAAATTTTTATAGGACTGAACGATTCTCAAGTATATGAGGAAGTAGTTAATGAGAAGGAGCTAGTAGAAATGGTTTCTAGTTTTTTCGAGCGCAAAGAAGTAGACTTTTCGATGTTTAGAGCAAAAGGTGGGTATTGTTACGATAGCGATAAATTTGTGGTAGAAAGCGTTTTGTGTATTAATATTATCGGAAAATCAATGTTAGATATAAGCAGGATGGCAAAGAGCCTCTCGATGTATATGAATCAGGAAAGTATTCTTATTGTTAGAAACGAATTGAAACAGAAATTTAATTAAGGAGCAACATGAGAAATAAAGACTTTAACAAAGGAACTAAATACGAGATTTTTATTGGCATAAAGGATAAGGATAGTTACGAGGAATTATTAAGCGTAGATGATTTCAAAGACATTCTGACAGAAATATGCGTAGAGAAGCAGATCAATTTTTCATTGCTGACTCAGTTAGGTGGATACACACACGACAAAGGCTATACCACAGAGACTAGCATGAGAGTGGTGATTATAGGTGCCAATGAAGCAGAGATTAAAAAGATTAGTAAGTGGCTAAAAGAAAAAATCAATACAGACACAGTTTTAATTACCAAAACAAAAATTGAATATTGTTTTATGAAATAAAAAAAGAAGCGAGCATGATACTCGCTTCTTATTATTTTAAATTCTTTACCAATCTTCCTGGAGGTTAGCCTCAGCTTCTTTTTCTAATGACTTAAAACCCGCCAACTTCTTTTTTATATTACCAGCAATGTCTTTATAAATCTTTAACACTCTGTGTTCTACTTGAATAAGAGCAGTGTTGATTTGGTCTCTGATTCTATATACAGGTTCGTTTATTTTGACAACCATTTTGCGTCTTACTTGCTTCTTCTTGGCTGTGCTCATTTTATTATATGAAGTGCCTGTATCAGCAACAGATTTTACTTTGTCTGTAAACTTATCAATTGTTTTGTTAGTAAACTGTTTTGGAATAAGTGTTTTAACATTAACACCCTTAAATAAGATTCCGTCAATGTTTAGCGCATAGTGTACATACTTATCGTGTGTTTTTTCATCCAACAGATACTCAATAATGTCTAGCGGTTTCTTTCCTTTAAAATCGTCTCTTATAGAACTAAAGGCTAGTTTTGCTTCATCTGCGGCCAACTCAAAATTGTTAATTAGTTTTTTGAGATTGTTATTGTAGACATATGTATTCCAAAACGCTCTTACTGAATTTATATAGAATTCAACTTTCTTCATAATCTTGCCTAAGCTTGATTGATCGTTAAGCTTTGCTCTAACTATTGCTTCGGCTGAATCCTTAAGATAGTCAAATTCATTTTGAAGTTTCTTCTTGGTCAAAGAAGAATAGTTATTCTTAACAAATTTTGAAATATGATCGTAAACAGCTTTTGGGTCAGAAGAACCCTTGTGTGAATCTTCTTTGCCGAAGACGCGGTCAAGAAGGTCAATCTCATCTATGTAGTTAGTAGTCTGTTCTTCGGACTTTGCGAAAACCTCAGTGCTAGGAGCAGTAAAAGATAGAACTAAACCTGCAAGCAGCGCAATAGAAAGAACTATACTTGTTATAATTCTAAGCCTCTTCATATTCTCCTCCTTTTTGTCCGTCCAAAACAATTCTGTTTATTAGTCTATTATTATAATACCACATATATGCTCAAAAAAGCGAAAAAGATAGTTTTGTTTTTGAGAAATGTCAGTAGATATGTGGTAGAATATAGGGGAGATTATTGAACGGAGGAATGGTTGATGACTCTCAATAAAAGGATACCTGAATTGGATAGTTCTGATTTTGTTTTACTATCAGACTATGTGCCAGGTATTATTCAAGAAATAAGATATTTTTCCACTTACAATTTTGTGGGAGATAGAATAGATGGCTATGAGGAGCCTATTGCTCTTGTGACTAAAGAAGCAGCTAGGGCTCTAAAAGAGGTGGCCAATTTAGCAAACGTGCAAGGATATCGTTTGAAGATTTTTGATGCATACAGACCTGCCAAGGCAGTTAAACACTTCGTGCTCTGGGAGATAGAGGATCTGGACCAAAGAATGAAACTATTTTTCTACCCAGATTTGAACAAGCATGATTTGTTTAACAAAGGATACATTGCTTCTAAGTCCACACACAGCAGAGGAAGTACTGTTGATTTGACTTTAGTTGATATGAACACCGGCAAAGAACTAGACATGGGAAGTCCGTTTGACTTCTTTGACGAAGTCTCTCATCCGGACTATAAGGGAATTACTGACGAACAGTATGATAACAGAATGATTCTCCAAAAGTTAATGGTGGACGGTGGCTTTGAGCCAATCGACACTGAGTGGTGGCATTTTACTTTGAAGAATGAACCATATCCAGAAACATACTTTGAGTTTCCGGTATCAATGGATTCTATAAGGAAATAGAATGATTACTAAAGATATAGAAAAAGAATTATTTAAACTCCAAGACAAAGAATATCGCGACTTTCACAAAAAATTAATGCCTACAGTAGACGAGAAAACTATTATAGGTGTTAGAACTCCGGCGTCTAGAAAGTTAGCAAAGCAAATGTCAAAGAGGGAAGACATAGGAGATTTTTTAAACGATCTTCCACACAAGTATTTTGATATGAATCAACTTCATGCGTTTATAGTTTCAGGAATGAAAGACTATAATCAGGCAGTGGAAGAAGTGGAAAAGTTTTTACCATACGTTGATAACTGGGCAACATGCGATCAGCTCTCGCCAAAAGTTTTTAAGACCAATCTCAAGGATTTATACAAACATATAAGAGAGTGGATAGCATCTGATAAAA
>JAGCPW010000095.1 GCA_017965495.1 Eubacterium sp.
AGTTTAACTTTAATAGTAATGGTGGTAGGGGGGAGAGAGAGGGGGGAAGGAAAAAGGGGGTAGATGTAGTGGTAATAGTAGTAGTAGTAATAGTAGCCGTGGCAATAGCAGTGGTAGTAGTAATAATAATATATATATTAATAGTGCAACTTAACCTAACCTAATCCGGAAAAGTTGTAACGCGTACGTACCGTTCAAAACCGTGTTTTAACGGTTTCGCTAAGTAAAAACCGTGGTGGAGTTTAGGTTTATTGTGGTTTTGGGGGATTGGTTTTAGTTTGCTGTCGAAGCCTAGTAAAATCGAAGCGAAACAGAAAAGAAATTAAGGCGAAACCAACGTGTGTTTTGTTAAAATTGCATAAAAATTTCTCACCAACTTTAGATAAAATATCCAAAACATATTTCGCCGCGATATTAGGGGTACCACTTAGGATCAAATTGTTCTCCCCTTTTAGGGGGATAGGGGGTCAAAGGGGCGGCAGAAAGCCGCACCAGCGAAACCCATCTTTTTGAAAAAAAGGGGGTTTCGCCTATTCTTTTATTTAATTACCGGGGGTTCATTTATTAACATCCGGGGGGTTCATTTATTAACATCCGGGGGGTTCATTTATTAACATCCGGGGGGTTCATTTATTAACATTTTTAAAAACGAGGGGTTCATTTATTAACATCCGGGGGGTTCATTTATTAACATCCGGGGGGTTCATTTATTAACATTTTTAAAAGTGTTAATTTTTTTTGAATTCTTAACAACATTTTCTACAATATTAATGACCGCAGAAATCGCGGCAAGGAGTTGATAATTTATGACAAAACGAAACATAAAAACATTTAATGATGACCTTAAACCAGACATCACTAAGAACCAATAGCTTATCTATCATTACATTCTTTCTCTATCTACTTTTGACCCAGAAAGAAAGCTTTACTATGTTCCTAAGACAAGTGTGGTAGCTACAAAAATTGGAGATAGACTAGGACTTTGCCGGCAAGTAGTGTCTAAGGGTATTAAAGATTTGGAGGCCAAGGGATATATTCAACTAGTAAATGACTTTTTAAATAGTAGCCGCAAACCGGCCTACGTAATTTATCCATACATGACGCCATATGTGGGATTAGACGTTGACCTTATTAAGTTCTTAATTGAAGTGGCGCGATTACTTTAGGAAGACCTTAAACATATCGTTTCCGTTTATTGTTTATTGTGCCGCTATTATGAAGATATTAGAACCCTACCAGATGACGATGATGCCGCATACTTTACTTTAGTAAATTTAGCTAGAGTTTTTGAAGGGCGTACAAGCAATAAATATAATAACCACAAATATTTAACATTAATGTCAATTTTTTCCGGCGCAAAACTTATAGACCTTTCGTGGGAGCGGCGCGAAATAAAAGGAAAAAATGGTGGTGGAATTAAAACCATTTACTTCAGAATAAGAAAAATACGCACAACTTTGCCGCAAGAAATTAAAGAGGTTCTCGAAAACGAAGAATATTGCAGTAAGTGTGATGCTTTACTTTAGAAATATATTGACACTAATACTTTTTCAGAACAAGTTTAACAGTTGGTTTAAATTTTTACAATCAGTTGGTTTAAATTTTAACACTTTTGCCGCAAAAATTTAGCACTTTCTTTTTAGGGATTTCCGCCGCTTAGATGCAGCTCCTTTGTAGCTCATTTATAGCGGCTATTTTTATGCCCGGCCGACGCAGCTCCTTCGCAGCTCCTTATAAGGGCCATATAGCGCCCGACCGGGGAGACCCCGACCCCACCTGCCCGGATGTGGCACGATTCTATGGGGCTGGCGGGCGACGTAAATGGGTGGGTTAATGGGGCGAAAAAATGTGGGCGGGATGCAGCTCCTTTGCAGCTCCTTTAAAGGGCGTAAATACGTGGTGTGCCGTGTGGGGTGGGTGGATATGGCAAAATGGGCGGGATGGTGGTGAGTTGGAAGAATGTGGTTGGAATGGAAGAATATGGTAAATTGCCCGGGCAAAATGCCAAATTTTACCAATCAGATGGCAAAAATAAAACCACTCCCGAAGGAGTGGCAATATTTTACTCGGTAAGGTCGATAATTATTCCTCCTCAACCTCAATATTAAAGTTAGATTCCCAAAAACTGAGAACGAAACTGCCACTATCTGGCGCAAGTTTTTCCAGTGCTTTGTTAATTTCTTTTGCGGTATGATAGTCAATTTCACTTGATAAAGCATTATCATATTTACCTTCACTATAATCATCCTCAATCATGTCATACCACGGGAGTTCAATTTCATCGCCGTTATCCATACGTGCGCAAATACCGACATTCTGTATAAACCATTCAACTTTTGTATCACGGTCAACCTCTTCAGCAAGTGTCTGTGCTAAAGCCCATAGTGAAGTAAATGACATATCGTTGTAGATGTAACCGACATAATGTTCAATGTCAAAATATCTGCCATAATAACGGTCTTGACACTCTAAAGTCGCTTCAACATCATCAACAATTCTGCCTGAAAAGTCATTCTTTAAAGCACTGGTTAACTCTGTAAGATTTGGATAAATTGGTGTGCGGTGGTCTTTGTAAATTACTTTATACATAATGGTAATTCCTTTCCGGTTTTTAAGACTTGACCTGTCTTTGATTTATCTTATGTATATA
Source organism: Eubacterium sp. (assembly GCA_017965495.1). Classification (GTDB taxonomy): domain Bacteria; phylum Bacillota; class Clostridia; order Lachnospirales; family Lachnospiraceae; genus Eubacterium_G. The sequence continues at coordinate 2,651 of JAGCPW010000095.1, forward strand.
TTATAGCATAGAATAATGTGTTTGTCAATAGTTTTGGAGAAAAAATTTCGCCGCGAAAGTATGGAAGAATATAACAAAACGCCCGGGCGAAAAGGTAAAATTTACCATTTAAGGGGTAAAATAAATCGCCCCGAAGGGCGAAATATTAATTAGTCAAATTCTTCCATGTGGCAACCGTACTTATTGTAGTAAATCCAGTCATATAAGTTCATTTCACATGTTAATTCTTCTATTTTCTGCTGTAAATCTTCTATTTCTTTCCGGCGTACTTGGACGGCTTCTTTATAAGGTAGTATTTCTTCATGCACTTTAACTACTATTTCATTTTCTTTTACATCATCAGTGTTAAGAAAGTCATAAGCAAAGTACAAAAACATTTTAAGGATTTCAAGTTCACGTTCAGTACATTCTATAATTTCAAAGGGGTATTCATATTCAAAAGAGTCGCAAAAATTCTCCCAGTCTTCATCCAATTCAAAATTATAACTGTCAGTAAGTTCACAATGTTTAAGTGTTAAGGTGTATAAATCACTTACACCACAATCTCTGTATACTATTACCTTCATGGTTAATCCTCCCAAGTTATTCTAATGTGAAAATTGTTAATGTTTACTGATATGTCTATCATTGGCATACTACTATTGGCATATCGTTCTATTTCATCTTCTAACCAATTATCAACAAAATCAAAAGCCCAGTCATATATTTTGTCCGCGAGTATGTTGTTTCGGTACATGATAAGTAAATCACTTAAACAAAAATTACCAATTGGATAATCACAATCGCTGTCATAAAGAGCTGGCTTACCTTCAGACATTTTATACCAAGTCGTTATAATATCTTCGGGTGAACACTGGTCTAAAATGTAACCCGACATTTCCGTTAGTGAATATGTTGTAAAATTATCGCACTTATATTTATTCATATGGTTTTATCCTTTCCGGTTTTTAGGAGTTGTCCTCTCCTTTACTGTAATTATATTATAACATATATTATAGTGTTTGTCAAGTGTTTTTCTAAAAAAATTTCGCCGCCAAAATATGGAAGATTGCCCGGGCGAAACGCCAAAAATTTCCAGTGGTGTGGTAAGAAAAAGGGAGTGCCGAAGCACTCCAAAATGTTAACCCAAATCACTAATCACTATGAATTCTTTAGGAAGTATACCTTCGTCCCGCATTTCGCGTATATCAAAAGGTATTTCTGCATTTTCGTCTTTAAACATCTCTTTTGTATACTCTCTGTATGGATTACCATACATACTCTCCATTAATATTCTTGTTTTGTATGCGTCATCAAAATCATCACCATAAATATGTTCTAAAAATGCTAAGATGTCACTAAGATAAACTGCCTTATTAATCTTTGGTACTAACATGTTGAATAACCTCCTAAATCATTCCACTGTTTTAACTGGTGTTATCTCTCCAGTATCTTCATTGGTAAGTTTAAAATAATTTTCCTTTAGATAAGGTGTTAAGTCATGTCCGTTCCACTTCTTAGGGAAAACGTTTTTAACATATTCCACATAACCCCGTGAACCTCTTTTAAGTGTGTCGTCTACTTCAAGTCGATTGTCAGACCATTTACTCTGCTCAAAATAAATAAGGTCACATTTTCTTACAAAAATTTGTTCGACCTCTTCATCGTCTTTTATTAGACGGCAAAAACAATACTTACGGTTAAAATTGTAAAGATATATTCCTTCCTCTAAGAAGTTATAGTAAAGGAACATAAGCCAAGCCGGAACGCCGCCAAAAATTACCACACACGCTTCGGCAAAATCTGACATTGGAACTATTTTTTCTGCTTTAATAAGTAGTATAAGTACGGTCTGTAAAATTGTGACAATTGTAACTACTCCAATTAAAAGTTCCTTTGAAATTGTAATAGTCACCGCTTAGTCCTCCTTCTTTACTCTTACAGTCTTAGTTGTGCAAATTTCAATTATACAAATGACAACCGCCACGAGTGCCGCCTGTTTCCAAGTCCAAGCGGTAAGTACACCCAACTTAACCAATGCCCATAAACCTAAAGCGGAGAGTAATACTGTTGCGCCATAAGAAATGGCAATGACGATGATAACAATTGCTGTAACTGCGAGAATCTTTTTCATGGTTTGAAATCCTTTCCGGTTTTAACGACTTTTAACCTGTCGTGTTTTGTTTTATCTTATGTATATATTATAGCATAGAATAGTGCGCTTGTCAAGTGTTTTTTGAAAAAAAATTTTTTCGCCGCCATATTCTACCAAATCGCCCGGGCGTTTTGGAAAAATTTTCCAGTTTTGGGGCATAAAAGAAACCGCCCATTTCTGAGCGGTAAAATCTTACATTCTTAAAATCGCATTGAGAATGTTAAATATTTCCGTTTCCGGATAAGCACCCCTGCCCCATTCTTTCCTTATTTCCTCATTATCGTCAAAAAGGAAACCTTTACCAAGTTCGTGCTTCGGTGTACCATACGGCACAATACAAATTTCGTCCCATTCCACAGATGGCATATGTTTCCTAAGCCACTGTAATTTGACATCTCTTGTGCGCTTGTCAAATTCTGGTGTGCTTTCCTTAGAACACCATGAAACAATTTTCAGAGTGAAGTCTAAGTCCTTTTGAAGTTTGTTAAGAAGTTTGGCAAGTCTTGACAGATTTAATCTTGCCTTGGCATCCTTGTATGGTCTTGTGGAATAATTGCGTAAATCTTCCAGCCAGCCTTCGACCTCATAAAAGTTGTTTAAAGTGCCGTCCATATCAAATACAATTTCTTTTTCCATAATTTAGTCCTTTCTAATCAATAAACATTAAAATAACTGCAAAGAGAGTTAACCCAATTAATACCAATGCGGTCATTTAAGCACCTCTTTTCTATGTTTCTATTATAACATATTTATGGGCGGTTGTCAAGTGTTTTTTAAAAAATTTTTCGCCGCGAAAATATGGAAGATATGGAAATTACTGGAAAAGTGCCCGGGCATTTTGCCAAAATTTTCCAGTTCTGCCACAAAAATGGGGGCGGTAACCCTTTTCCAAGAGTTACCGCCCTTACCATTAAAATGGAAGCCACCTTTGATAACCAGTTTCTTCCACAAATTTCTGAAACGTTTTCCAAGCACAAATACATGACCACACTTGCTTTTTGTTAGATTTTAACGCCCAAAGTAAAATTTCATACTCGATTAACACGTCGGCAAGTCCAGTATGTTCTTCCTCAAAATTGTCAAATTTGTCACCTTTTAGATAACGATAAACTATTTCTGCACTATAACGATAATTTCCTTTTTCTGTCAGATAACCATGTCTGTCACAATATTCCAAATACTTTGGATTAAGTAAACGTGCATGAACTACACAAGCCATAATGTCACGAATTTCCAAATCTAACATTTCATACCTTGCGCCTAAAAGTCGTGTTAATGCAGAGTTATCGAAGGCGACATTATAAGCATACAGTTTTTTAATGTTGTACTTCTGAATATCACTTGTAAATAATATCCAAAAAGCTTCAATACTTATGCACTTGTATTTTCTGTTTTTTGCCGTGTTTTCATAATCACACAAAATATCTTTTGTGTTTTTAAGGTGCATTTCTTTACATAAGCCAGTTTCAAGGGAGTTTAACAGATTTTGCCATACTGCATAAGGAAGTGCGATTGACCTCTTTTGGTAAATATTGCCGGCATTGTCTGCCACAATATAACCGATATTATATGGCAGACAAGTGGAATTTCCTTCCACATCTAACACTATAAACTTTTCCTTTTTTCTTCCTCTCATTTTTTGGTAAATCCTTTCCGGTTTTAACGACTTTTAACCTGTCGATTTATTATGTATATATTATATCATATTTGCGGTGAATTGTCAAGCGTTTTTTGAAAATAATTTCGCGGCGAAATATGGTACAATTGGAAAATGCTGGAAAGTCGCCCGGGCATTTTGGCAAAATTTTCCAGTTTTGGATAAAAATAAAAGAGGGCTGAACCGAAGTTCAACCCTCGCTGGTAAATTATGCCTTAGCTTCCTTTTTTGCCTTGGCTTCCGCTTTTTCCTTTTCTACCTTTTCCTTATTCTTTTTGGCTTTTTCTTCCTTTTCCGCCTTTTCCTTTTCGTCTTCCTCTACCTTTTTCTGCCATGTGTCGCCTTCAAATTCCCTGTCATATTCTGGGAAAAACTTCTTAGCTGTCTGACGTTCCTTATAATCCTTTACTGTCGGACTAAATGTTACGCAAGCCTCCACGGTAAATCCTTCCTCAGTTTCAATTAAGAGGACGGCTGTCGCTACCTCAGACTTGCCAACGATGGTAACATTTTCCTCACCGTACTTAGCCTTCATAGCTTCAACTACACTGTCAAATGCTTCCACTCTGATAGCTTCCTTGATTTCAGAAAGTTTACCTTTAAAATCCTTTTCCTTGATAGTTCTAAGTTCTGCCATTTTAATTACTTCCTTCCGGTTTTATAGACTTTACCTGTCTAAAATAATGGTATGGTTTTTAGGTGTTTTCTTTCCTTCACCTTATGTATATATTATAGCACACCTTTTCGTTTTTGTCAATGGTTTTAGAAAAAAATTTTTCGCGGCGAAATATGGTAAAATTGGAAAAATCTGGAAAAACGCCCGGGCATTTTGCCATAAATTGCCAGTGGTATGGTAAAAGAAAACCGCCCCGAAGGGCGGAATAGATTACCATTCAATGTGTAATGGATAACAAGGGTGCAACATAGAGTCATAAGTTAATATACCTTTTTTAATTTCGGCATCAAAACCATGATTTTGTAAATAAAGTTCAACATCCTTTACACAATATTCAATTGGAAGGTCGTAAGTAATTTCGCGATAACCTTTTTTTGCATCAACAACAATTTCATGTTCTATGTATTTAAGTACCTTTGAAATTCCTTTACGACGTTTAAGTTCCTCTTTGTCTTCTTTTAACTGCTTTTTGTATTCTCCTTTATTAATTTCTCTTTGTGCTTTTTCAAGGGTAGATAGTTTTTTTGGTTTTGTTGAAAAGTCATAGTCATGACAAATCATTGACCAAACTGCCAATACTACCATAAAACGGACTATAAGTATATAACCTAAAGGGGTTAGCAAATCCGAGTTTTCTAAAAAGCGAGATAACATTAAAACACTGTAAAATGTAAAAACAAGATTTATTATGTGTATTAAAACACTCCATAATTCAAAGATAAATTCATTTCTTTCTTTTTCTGCCATATAGTTAATCCTTCCGGTTTTATAGAGTTGTAACCTCTCTGTCTATGTTTATATTATATCATATTTCGTCGCGATTGTCAACACTTTTTTCAAAAAATATTTACCAATTCCTACCAAATCGCCCGGGCGAAACGCCAAAATTTACCAATTCTACCATAAAAGGAAACCGCCCTCTTTCGAGAGCGGTATTTTCCATTAACCAATAAATCTGTATTTATTTGGTGTTTCCTTGATTATTTCAATAATGCCGGCATCCTGACAATTTCTTGCAATGGCGGTAAACTTTGAGGAGTTCATCTTGAATCCATATTCAGTGGTAAGTTCTGTCACTTTTGCCGCAAACTGTACCAAGATTTCATCCATTGTGTATGTTTTTCCGGTATCAAGTACACTGAAAAGTTTTCTACCAATTTCTGTATTGGTACTACGCTTTTCTGCGGAATTTTTTGCCGACCTTGCATTTTTACTGTCAACACTGGTAAGAAGTGCCTTTGCCTTTTCTGTGATTTCGTCGCTAAGATTTGCGGCAATTACTGCTGTATAAAACTCTCTCTGTGTCATACCATTTTCCTCCTTATTCTTCTACCATTACGGAATCTTCATAAAACTGGCAAATTGTATCATCCGATAATCTAAGTATTATGTACTTTTTACCGTCTTTCCTTCTGTTTACAGTAGAACCAATAAATTCATATCTGTTGCTACCCCAAACAAAAATATCATGTGCTTTAAGTTCTGACAACTTTTTCTTAGTTCTGAGAACAGGGCGCTCAATATGGTTGTATTTTGCCCAAAGTACGCCCAAACCGATAAAAATACTAAATTCATCCTTTTTGTTGCAATAAGTTTCTGTAAACTTACCGCTACGAGTATTAAGAAGACCTACTTTACGTGCCTTCTTGTTTACAGTTACCACATAATTACCAAAGGTAAAGCAGTCGGCGCCTTCATCAGAGTAGTCATAGTGACAAAACCTGTTGTAAACTTCTGTCATTACATCATCAAAATCCACTGGAAAACTTGCCTGACCACTATTTACCATTGCATTTGCCATAGCAATGATGAATGAGTGTGCCTGTGAGAGAGTCCATGCCTTGAATGTAAGATTATCCATAATAGTTATCCTTTCCGGTTTTATAGACTTGAACCTGTCTGTTTGTTTTGTTTTATCTTATGTATATATTATAGCATAGAATAAGATACTTGTCAATAGTTTTTTGAAAAAATTTTTAAAATAATTTTCGCGGCGAAATATGGTAAGATTGGTAGAAAGTGGAAAAATGCCCGGGCGATTTGGAAAATTTTTCCATTTCTACCATAATAAGAAAACCGCCCTCTTTCGAGAGCGGCTTCTATTTTCTGCCGTTTTTGGTTATTACTTCTTGCTGTACTGCTTAGGTGTGCTGTCGTCTGAAACGACCTTATCTTTTAAGATTTCACGGAGCACATAACCGATTTTTGAACTGTTGTACTGACCGGAGAACATAGCCACAATATCGCTATTGAGGTACTTCTTTCCAGCCTCCATTTTGGCAAGGATTTCCTCACCGAGTGCAACGTTAGCTTCACGCTTGGAATCTTTTGCCTTATCTTCCTCCGCAAACTTTCCAAGGTACTTATTGGCAATTTCCTTAGCTTCGGCTGAAATTGTTGCGTTTTCTGCTACTTCTGAATAAAAAGCTCTAAGTGTCATGGTAAAAATTCCTTTCCGTTTTATAGTCTTATAACGTGACTTTAAAATTATTGTTTTTAAGGGGTTTTCTTTATCCCCTCACCTTATGTATATATTATAGCATAGATTTATTTAATTGTCAATAGTTTTTCTAAAAAATTTAAAAAGTTTTTTATGGCAGAAATGGTAAAATCTGGGAAAATGCCCGGGCGAAATGGAAAAATTTTCCAGTAATGGAAACAAAAAGGAAGCCACTCCCTATTGGGAATGACTTCCAACCGATTAGACTTATAACCTGTCGAATTTTTTTGATTACTTAACTGAATACTGCTTTGGTGACGAATCATCCGCAGTAATCTTATCCTTCAGAATCTCTCTGAGAATGTAACCAATCTTACTGGAGTTGTACTTGCCTCCAAACATTGCCACGATGTCGGAGTTAAGATACTTCTTACCCTTTTCCATTTTGGCAAGAATTTCCTCACCGAGTGCTACATTTGCGGCTCTCTTTGAGTCCTTTTCCTTGTCCTCTTCGGCAAACTTTGCCAGATACTTTCCAGCAATTTCCTTGGCTTCTGCTGAGATAGATGTGTTTGCTGATACTTCTGCATAAAATTCTCTAAGTGTCATAGTAATAACTTCCTTCCGGTTTTAACGTCTTGAACCTGACATTGATAATTTAAATTCTTACTCGGTGAATTTTCGTTTCCTGTTTCCCTTCACCTTATGTATATATTATAGCATAGATTTATGTGATTGTCAAGTGTTTTTTAAAAAATTTTTTAAAAAGTTTTTTGTGGCAGAAATGGTAAAACCTGGAAAAGCGCCCGGGCGTTTTGCCATAAATTGCCAATTATGGTGTATGGAAATGCCGCCCATTTCTGAGCGGCACAATTTTACTGATTCATATACTTTTTGTAAAGTTCAAAGAGAATAAGGTGTACGTTGTCAGTAGTTACCTTTTCGGTATTGATATGTTTAACAGCAACAGATTTACCAGTTATGGTATTTATTAACATTATCGTAATACCAGTCCAATGCCTATAATCAACTGATATAACGTAGTCATTGCGGGAATATCTTCCACCTAATTCATCTATCATGCCGGCTTCGCCATTGTTAATAATGCGAAATAGACGGGAACAAAGGTCAGAAAATCTAACTTCAATTCTATCGGGTTCAATATGACGACAAACTAATGTCAGAAATTTCTTTTTATACCAAAAGTCGGTTCTTACTGGCTTAGGGCGTGGAATTTCTACCGACTGGTTAGGAGAAAAACCCACAAAATCACCGTTTACTTGGTTACAACTAACATAACTCTCTATTCCTTTAAAAACCGTTTTCCCTATAAAAACGTATTCTCTACCACCTACAAAAAAGAGGTCACCATTGTTTAACTTTGATATTACAGTATCCATTGTTTTCATTACCTTACCCTCCTTAATGTCATACCGCCTACTGATACAGAATTAATAAAACCGTTACTAAAACGCTTTAATGAACAGTAGGTTAACCATCTCTGTTCTTTACTCATTAAGGAGTCGAACATTCTTATAGCTACATACTCATGTGGTGAAGAGTAAGAGCTTCTTGTCTTGTCAGTAAAAGTGATTTCATATTTTTCCATGTGGCAAAATCCTTTCCGGTTTTATTATGGACTTATGACCTGTCCTTTTCTATGTTCTTATTATACCATAGTTTAAGACGTTTGTCAATAGTTTTTGAAAATAATTTTTCGCGGCGAAAATTGGTAAGACTGGTAATTTTTGGAAAAACGCCCGGGCGAAATGTCATATTTTTCCAGTAATGGTATAAATAAAAAGCCGCCCATTTCTGAGCGACTTTAACAATTATTCCCAAACAGTGCAATAATCTTCAAAAAATGTAAAGTATTCCTTATCGTCACCCCTGCTATCTAAGGCGAAAGCTACATACCCTACTTCACCTTTTGTACGTTCCGTGGTAGTGCCGATAAATTCATATTTCTGACTGGTGTATAACTTGAAAATATCATGCGGTTTAAGTTCACTTAATCTCTTCCTTACTGGAAATTTAGGGCGTTCCACATGATTGTACCTTGCCCAACATATGCCTACACCATACCACATTACAAACTGGTCTGTAGGCGCACAATGTGCAATGGCACACTTTCCGCTTTTTGTGTTTAAGATTGTAACTGTTTTCCTATACTTGGAAACTTCAACAACGAAATTTCCAATTCTTACATACGGTTCATTATATACCAAAAATCTGTGAAGAGCATCCTCATCAATCTTTGACATAAAGTGGTGGAATGAATTGTACTGACCGCCTACCCACTGCTTCATTGTAAGATTATCCATAATAGTTATCCTTTCCGGTTTTTAGGTCTTGAACCTGACCTTTGTTGTTTTATCTTATGTATATATTATAACACACAATCGCGGCAATGTCAATACCTTTTTAAAAAATTTTTTATTGGTATTTTATGGAAAAACGCCCGGGCAAATTTCCAAAAATTTCCATCTCAATGGTAAATGGAAAAGCCGCCCATTTCTGAGCGACTTTGTTATTACTTTACGTATCCCATGTCAATTTTTGCCTGTTTTCTTGCTTTTGCTCTTTCGTTAAGGGCGGTGAGGTAGGCAATTGCTTCCTCTTTTGTTAATATGTAGTGCTTACCCTTTTTGACAACAGTCATTCCCTTTTTTATCTCTGCCATGATTATCTCTCCCTTACAAAAACTGTCACTGGACCAATCTTTGTTGCCTTAAAAGTTCCATTTTCAATCAAAACATCCATAACAGTTCTGAACATTTCCGGGTCAAAACCTATAGTGAAATTGTGTCTCACATGGTATGTTAATTCATCCATAAGACGTGACATAACGTACATACCGCCGACTTCTGTGTTTTTGATAAGGGCGTTCATGTAAACTTCGTACTTTGTCTTACGATAGTTATTTCTTGCTACACGAGTTTTAGCTCTCTTGACAGCTCTCACTGCGCTGACAATATCTTCCACAGCATTTTCAACATTATCAATGTCGTCAATGTCTATCTGTGCCATAGCTTCCGTAGCTTCCTTTACCTTGATAAGTTCACGGCAAACATCTTCCTTCATAGCTTCGTCATTGAGTTCAACTGATGCACGGTAAGCATAAGGTGAAAAGCGTTCAATTTCTGAAAAATTTGACTTAAACATAATGGTAATTCCTTTCCGGTTTTAACGTCTTGAACCTGACGATAGTAATTAGTTTTCTTAGGGCTTAGGTCGTTTCCCTTACCCTGTGATTATATTATATCATATCTGAGGTAGTTTGTCAATAGTTTTTTTAAAAATTTTTAAAAATATTTTTTATGGCAAAATCTGGAAAAACGCCCGGGCAAAATTCCAAAATTTTCCATTTATGGATAAAAAAGAATGGACGGTAAAAACCGTCCAAACTTTTAAGAAACAACCACGGAGGTATTGAAAATATTGGCAAGGGACTTTTTGGTGGGAAATCCCTACAGAAACCCGTGAAATTAGAATTCGGATGCAAGTGAATAGTATGTAATACCATTTCTTGTTATACTTTTAAGAGTGCCGTCTACAACAAGTCTGTTTAATAACACATCAATGTGATGGAGGGGTTCTGTGTAAGTTCTGCGGGACTGATAATATTCTGACTTCTGCCAAGAAAAGCTAAGAAAACTTTTAATATATGCTCTTTCATACCAACTGCCGTATTTCATATTGTCAACCAAGCCCTTAGACATCTGCTTAATCAGCTCTTCATGTAGCTGAATTTTCTTAATTCTGTTTGCGGCAGTTGACACCTTTGCCGCAAGGCTATATATGGAACTGATGTCAACCTTTTCAAGGTCAACAGCTTCCATAGTTTCAACAGCTGTTTTGAGCTTAGTTGTAGCACCATTTAAATGTTCTTCTGTTAAAAGATAACGGTCATTACAAAGAGTTACCTTTTCTGTTGCGAGTCCTACTTTTGAAAATTCATATGCGTTCATGGTAAATAGTCCTTCCGGTTTTATAGTCTTGTTACCTGACTTCAATTGTTTTAGGGGTTTTCTTTATCCCCTCACCTTATGTATATATTATAACATAGAATAGGGCGGTTGTCAATACTTTTTTTTGAAATTTTTTAAAAATATTTTTCGCGGCGAAATATGGTAGAACTTCCAATTTCTGGAAAAACGCCCGGGCAAATTGGTAGAAATTTCCATCTTTACCATATAAAAGTACCGCCCATTTCTGAGCGGTAGAATTATTAAAGATTTACGTGGTTTATTACGCTTACGGAACCTAACTTATTCATAATTAATGTCTTTGTAGTGCCACCGTAAAATGAACTTTTTTCTCCATTCCATGACATTAATGTAACTGCTACGTCTTTTTCTTTAATTGGTACTATTGACAGCACTATAACAGTTTCCTTAATACCAAGATCAACCACGTCACCTACCTTTAAGTTACTTACCTTAACTGTAGTTTTAACTACTGGAATTTCCTTTTTGTTATATCTTGCCCAAGCAAGAGCAAGACCCAAAAACTGGTACATAGTATCATTAGGATTGCGGCGAGCCTTTCCACTTTTGCCAGTTTTTGTGTTGTAAATTGTAGTATCACCAGCTTTATTTACTGAGATAACGAAGTTGCCATAGGTGCGAGCAGTTTCCGGTGACCAGTCAACGCAGTTAACCTCACCATATGTTAATCCCACTAATTCACTCATGAACTTGTCAAGACTTTCCACTTTGTTGCAAACCCATTTATTGAACTGGTATTCATTGTCATAAATTATCATAATAGTAATTCCTTCCGGTTTTTAGGACTTGAACCTGTCCTTTTCTATGTTCTTATTATACCATAGTTTGCGGCACTTGTCAACACTTTTTTGAAAAAAATTTTTTTGGTATTTTATGGAAAAACGCCCGGGCAAATTCCCAAAAAATGGTAATTGAGCGGTAAAAGAAAACCACCCCGAAGGGTGGCAATTTCTTACTTTACTGGGTTAACATAGACATTGCTTCTAAAACGGTAAGTTCTTCCTTTTTCATCCAGTGCTATCACTTCTCTGCCGTCGATGTATTCAGTAGTGTACACCTTATTTTCATATATAAATTTTTCCATTGGCATTAAACGCCATGCCTTGAACCACAGCTTTTCAAAAGCCTTTGGTGTATACTGCACACCCATAGCTCTCAGCATGAGAAGTGCAAAACCGATGTTCATGTCATAGATGTCGTTAGGGTTGCATCTTGTTTTGAAGATTTTTACATCACCGTTCTTGTTTGTGCGAATCAGCACACTTGTCACAGCTTCCTCCGTTACGTCGCTGTTATCGTCAAGGCTAAATGAAAGATTTGGGTGCTTTTCCTTGTAGTCGCTGAAATCTTCAAATACCTCTTTTACAAGTGTGTTCATGTTTGAGTAGTTGTAATTTTTCATAGTTATTATCCTTCCGGTTTTTGGGACTTGAACCTGTCCTTTTCTATGTTCTTATTATAACATATTCCGCCGTGATTGTCAAGTGGTTTTTAAAAATTTTTTATTACCAATTTCTGGAAAAACGCCCGGGCAAAATGCCATAAAATGGTAATAATACCATAGAAAGAAACCGCCCATTTTTGAGCGGTTCCCATGGAGGTATATGGTTATTAAGATAATTTCTTCTTTAAGCGGTTCTTGAACTCGATTATGTTAAGTTCTTCCTTTAAATCCCATTCTAAACTCTCACATATTCTACGCAGTTTAATCCATACGCAACCAGCAGTGAGTTCCAGTATGTGGTCATCATTCTCAAATCGTTCCATGGCTTTAATTACCGGTTCATAATTTATACGGAACAGGTCTGCGTAGTATTCCGGCGAACCGTCCAGCTCTCCATTATAATCGTCAGCAAGGTTGTCAATAACATCCCAAGCTTCTGTAACATCGTCAGGGGTGTGAGTGTTGTCATCATTGATAACAGCCTTGAAAGCTTCGATTAATTTATAAATGTGTTTTGTTCTTAAATCCATAAAATCAAGTCCTTTCGGTTTGGTTGTTTCTTTTACCCTGTAATTATATTATATCATAACGGGGTATAAAAGTCAATAGTTTTTAAAAAAATTTTTTATGGTATTTTATGGAAAAATGCCCGGGCAAAATGGTAGAAAATACCATAAAAATTATGCTTGACATTCGCGGCGAAATGTGATATAATATAAATATAGAAAGGTGGTAGTATTATGAATACTAAATTAACTTTGGTAGATAAAATAGCATTAATAGTTTGTGCAATACTTGCGGTTGTTGCTGTGGTTGATGGTACTAATAGTGTCAAAAATGTGCCTACGGTAACTTTTGATTCTCAGTGGATGGAAAGTTTTGCAGAAGAAAACGGTGAAGATGTCATTTATTGGGAAATAGATTGGGTGGGTGATAGTGTGTGTCGTAGGTATGAATACACAGCACACAAAAAGACAAAAATCCATATCTACTATGAATGTGAAGATTATTCCAGTGGCTTTGAAGTGGTAATGAATCCTGAAACTGGAAGATGTACAATTTGGGAAAGCGGACATTAATTTGTCCGTTTTCTTTTTTACCCTCAATTGGTAAATTCTGGAAAATCGCCCGGGCAAAATGGTAGAAAATGGTAATTATGGAATAAATGAAAGAGCGGCAATAAATGCCGCCCATGGATTATTCTGAAATTTTGATTTCCACTTTTTCTTTTTCCACTATCTCAACCTCATCATCCGGTTCCAAAAGGTCAACATAGTGTATTCTAAAATTAAAAACATTATCATCCTCATAATCGTAACTAATTTTTACAAACAACATGCCATAAAGTTTAAAATAAGTACCTATTTCAAGCTCATGAAAAGGAACTTTGTTATTATCTGTCATTACCTAAAACCTCCTCCTCATATTCAAGCTCATTACAATACTCATTGTAGCTGTATTCAAGATTATAATTCCAGTCGTATTTTCCGTCCAACAGGTCATCTTTGTGAAGACAAAAGAGTCTTACACAGTCAGCTTCTGATAAATTTTCACCTAACATTGTTGCATATTCTTCTCTTGATGGTAACATATAACATTCCTCCGTTTCTTAGTGGGTATCGGCGTTTCCTTTACCCTATGTTTATATTATACCATAGTTTAATGTGAATGTCAATAGTTTTTTAAAAAATTTTTATGGAAATATATGGAAAAACGCCCGGGCAAATTTCCATAGTTTACCAATTATACCACAAAAAGAGTGGCGACATCTCTGCCGCCAAGTTCTACCATATTTATCTATTAATCTTTTATCTCTGCAATATTTGGAGTGTTCATTTTCTGTTCTATCAAAATTGCTGTACAAAGGACTAATTTTACAGCAAAGTGTATTGCTTCCCTTGTATCTGTCATAATTTCTGACTCACCGTTTTCAGTAAGCCTGATTGTTACCTCATTTTCCTTTTCTTTCCAGTCAAGTACCTCAATAGTTCCATGGGTAATATCGGTCATTGAGTTGTACTTTTTAATTGCTTCGTAAATCTGCTGAGTGGTTAATCTTGTAAAGTCTGCATTTACCATTTTAGCTGTTTCTTTCATTTGTCATTTACCTCCATAAATAAATTGAACATGTTGTACTTCCAATAATCTTGGTTTGACATATTATGGATGTCAACATCCACTATACTAACTACAAACCAAATTAACAGAATTATTGCAATGAAACTGAATAACTTTTTCATTGCTATCACCTCCGTTTCTATATATATTATAACATAGAATAGGGCGGTTGTCAATACTTTTTTAAAAAAATTTTTTGCGGCGTTGGAAGAAATGGTAATAACTGGAAAATCGCCCGGGCAAATTGGTAGAAAATGGTGCACAGTTTCGCGGCGAAAGATTTGTGCATTTTGCGAATAGTATTTATCATGGAACTATGCTATAATATATATAGTGAAAGAAACAAATAAGCCGAAAGGCAAGGAGGAATATGTAATGAGCGATTTTGAAAAGTGCATGAGATATTGCGAAGATGAAAGTATTGGTGCAATAGTAAATGCGGAAAGAACTGTAGTAAGTGCCTATATTATGGGAACTCCGGTTCTTGAATGGCACTTCTCCAAAGATGGAAAATTACTGGAAACCATAAACTACAATAACTGAAATGGAGGAATATGTATGAGTGACAAGAATTTAATACTCGGACTTTCCAAAAAATGGGGTAAGTTCTTCACCTCAGAACCGGACGGCGCAAACGGAACTTTTGTTAGAGTTCACGACACGAAGTATACTGGTACAGAGTTCCATTTCTCAGAAGACGGTGAACTTATTGAATACTGGGCATTTGAAATGTAACATAATGCGACCTCGGAAACGGGGTCGCCCTTTTATTTGGTAGAACTGGAAAATTCTGGAAAATCGCCCGGGCAAATTTCCATAGTTTACCAACTATGGAACAAGAAAACACCGCCAAATTAATGGCGGTATTTTCCATGGAGGTATATGTCAAATTAATTGGAAATTACTTACTTTATACAACCCGCATAAATGAACATTTTGTTAAGTATGTCAGTTGTATTCTCCTGATACCTATTGATAAGTTCCTTAACAGACAGTAAACCAAAATCAGAATACACTAACTGTTCTGTCTTGTATAACGTGTTGCCTTCGTCGTCTGAATACTTAGAAATTATCAAATCCTCCGTTGACATGGACAATTCCATATTCTCCAAATATTCTCTTAAATGGTCCTTGTTAAGGGTTGCTAAGGAAAAGAAATTTTTTGTTTCACATAAATATTCTACGTGTGCCCATAATGCACTATCATCAATATCATCAAAATGGTGATATGTGAATCCCTCTAAATCAAAATCAAAAGTTTCAACAGTTAATAACATTTTCATAATATAACCCTCCTGCCTTTCGGCTTTGTCATTTCTTCTATGATTATATTATACCACTTTCAAGGGGTTATGTCAACACTTTTCGCCGCCAAAAGTTGTGGCTCTTTTTTGTGCAAATTCACCAATAGACGTAGCTCCCATACAATGTCATTAATGGTAAATTTTTCCTCGAAATTCAATATACATATTATACCACACCTTTCACTATTTGTCAACACTTCCACTTTTTGGAAAATCGCCCGGGCAAATTTCCAAAATATGGTAATTATGGAGTAAAAGAAAAACTGGGCAAAATACCCAGTCTTTCCAAGAAACAAACAAACGAATGAGGTTTGGAAATTACGGCTTTTCTTTTACTTGGATGGAAATGTCAACCAGTTCAAAATCAATTGGGTCTTCTCTACTAAAATCCCATATTAAGGATTTAGATTCCTCCACATCAATAGTTTCCTTATCTTCTAAATCAAACATGATTACGTCAGATATTTTAAGACTCAGGTGCCCATCTATTGGATGAATGAATGTTGTGCCTACTGGCATTAAATCCCACTGTTCAGTTATCATAGGTCTTGGTTCACGTTTAACCTTTATAGTTGTTAATTCTCTCTTAGTCATAGCTTATTCCTCCATTTTTATCCAAAAATTACGTTTACGATTGCGATGATAAGACTTGTTAAGCCCGCTGCCTGAACAAAAGCCTTGATGTCGATATAATTCTTCATACCATTTACCTCCAATTCTCTTTTGGGTTTTCCTTTACCCTGTAATTATATTATACCATACCTCTAAGAGAATGTCAACACCTTTTTAATAAAATACTGCACAAATTCGCGGCGAAATTTTTGTGCAATCTGCTATTACCAAAATCTGGAAAATCGCCCGGGCAATTTACCATAATCTACCATTTTGCACACGGGCAAATTGCCAAACACTCCCATTTTACTGGAAGTGTTTGGCTGAGTATTATTCCCAGTATTTACCTAATTTTTCTGCGTAAAGATGACCCTTAAATATGCCATCATAGTAAAAATCTGCCAGAGATTCAAATATTTCCATTTCTTCCTCTGTTAACCCTGAGAAGTCGCCTGTAAAAGCTTTTTCTATATCCTTTACAGTACCTTCCCAGCACTTGTCAAAATCATCCATACTGAGCGGACGCATTCTTATTTTGCAAATAGGACTTGTGAACTTGGCACAGGTTGATTCACTTGCAAGGCTCTCGATTTCTTTGCTCATTTCGATAATTCTTCTTACTGCTAATGTCATAATAACTACCTCCATAAATATACCATATGTTTCTTAAAGGGTTTTTGTTTTCCCTTACCTTATGTTTATATTATATCATAGTTTAATGTGAATGTCAACACCTTTTTAAAAATTTTTTTATTGTCATATTGCACAAATTTCGCCGCGAAAATTCTACTGGAAATAATTGGAAAATTGCCCGTGGACAAATTGGGAATAACTGGAAAAATGCCCGGGCAATTTACCATAAAATGACAATTGTGGCACAAAAGAAAACCGCCCAAAAATTGGACGGTCTTCCATTTATATGGAGGTGTTGGAAATATCAAGCGCGGTGGTAAACATTGTAAATGGTGTCAAGAATGTCCGCCATTTCCCTTTTGTTTACGGGTGGAGAAAGTCTGTCAATGCCGCCAAATTCTCCTCTTTTTACCAGTGAAACGGCACCATTGGCATATTCTAACTGATAGTAGTTTCTACCAGTTTTTGCCTTTAAGTTCTCAAGTTTGATATTAAGTAAAGTTTTAGTAATGATTCCCATAATAATATACCTCTTTCCACTATTACCCTGTTGGGTTGTTTTCTTTGTTTCTATGATTATATTATATCATATCGGCGGGAACTTGTCAACACTTTTTTGAAAAAATTTTATTGTGATATTATACAAAATCGCGGCGAATTTTTGTATGGTTTGCTACTGGTAGAATCTGGAAAATTGCCCGGGCAAATTGGTAAAATATGGTAATTCTTCCACAAATGGAATGGAAGCCTTGTTTTACCAAGACTTCCAAATTCACTTAATAAGCCCATTCTCTGTCATTGGAATATATTTCCCATCTTGGGTCTTCCTTCAGCTTTCTTGTAGTAATGGAATAATCTTCCTCGCTTTTAATTTTTCCCAGGTCTCTGTAATATTCTACCATTTTTGGAACATCTTCCTCGTAATAACATCTTACTGGAAACATTTCACCCTTTATCCTTATTTCCCAAACCTTTGCCATAATTACCATTCCTTTCCGCCTATCGGCTTCCTTTGTTGTTTCTATGATTATATTATACCATAGATTTATTAGAATGTCAACACATTTTCAGAAAAAATTTATTGTGATATTGCACAAATTTTGCCGCGAAAATTCTACTGGTAAAATATGGAAAAATGCCCGGGCAAATTTCCAAAATATGGTAATTATGGAACAAACAGAAAGGAAGCCTTGTTTTACCAAGACCTCCATTCTTTGTTATTTAGGAGAAATATTAGATGTAATCCCATCTTTTTGACATTTCCTTAAATTTTTCCATTTCTTCCTTTATAAAGGTTTCAAAGTTACCATATTCTGCCGCTACCATGAACTTGGAATTAAATACCACCGCTGAGTTATTATACCAGTCATATCTTGGGTCATCCAAGAACTTCCAACCAGCTTCTCTTAAAACTTCCATTAAATGGTCAAAATCAGCTCTTACAACTAAGTCAGATGTGCGGTCTGTCAGAATGTCAACATTTCCATCCTTTACAGCTTCTACCATGTCAAGGATTTCCTTTGTTGGAGTATCGTAGGTGATAGTCCATTCCTTTACAATGGCATACTTCTCCCACTTTTCGCCAGCTTCGTCAACGATTTCTGTCCAGTCATAAAGTCTAAATTTCATACAAATTACCTCCATAGATATACCAATTGTTTCCTTTGGGGTTCTTTCGTTCCCCTTACCTTATGTATATATTATACCATAGATTAAAGCACTTGTCAACAGTTTTTAAAAAATTTTTTATTGTGATATTACACAAACTAAATGCAGATTATTTGTGCAACATTTTTCTCCTATTTTCCCTATTTATGCCAGCTCTCTTTTTTACATTTTTACCATATTTTTCCGGCGGAATTTTCCATGGAGAACTATGACATAAATGACAATAACTGGAAATTCCTCACTTATACCATAATTGGTAGAAACTGGAAAATTGCCCGGGCAAATTTCCAAATATTACCATTTTTCGCACGGGCAAAATACCATATCCTACCAATCAATCGCGGCAGAAATAAATTACAATTCTCCCAATATATTATAAATATAATCTACCATAATTTTCTATAAAAGTAAATACTTTAACTCCAATTCCCATAAAATGTTTTCACACAACTTTCACATAACTATCACAATTCTATCACATTAATCCTTTATAATAATAACAATGAAACAAACAAACACCACGGGCAATTTGGAAAGGAATGGTATTATGAACATTTACAAAGAAATGGAAAAGGCAGACTACCTCGCAAGATACAAAAAGTTAGTATTCACTGAAAATCAAATCTATGGTTTTCCTTATGAATCAAATGTTTACATCTACATCACCAAGAATGAATACTTTGACTTCTATCTTAACAAAAGTACAAAGAATGACTCAAAAACTCTTGACTGGCGTCCAACTAAGAAGTCAATCGAAAGAATGTTAGAAAAAGCGACAATCCTTTGCACAGTAGAAGAATTTGAACAGAATTACTGCTACGATAACAATGGTAGAACATTAGAGAAAATGTTATTCACAAAGTTACTTAATCAGACTTATGTACCGGACACAGTAAGATTTGATAAGGGTGCAGACATTACAATCAACAATGTTCCTTATAGTGTAAAATATTTAAGGGGCAGACTTAGTGATATGAAAACTATCGAAACCGCTGAAAATGAAAAATAATTTAACATTAAGCCGCCAAGCGATTGGCGGTTCCTTTTTGCCGCGAAGACTGGAATATACTGGGAAATCGCGGCGAAAAATTAGGAAATGAATCTCTTTACTTTTCTGTAAAAATGTGGTATAATATACTTAGAAAGTTAAGAGTACCAATAAATTGGGGTTCTTACTAAAACTTACAAAATTGGAAAAAGTTTCCGGGTGGAAGCCAGCTCCCATAAACTTCCATTTTTGGTAAATTTTTCCAAAAAGTGCAGCTCCCATTTTATTCCATTTATGGTAAAATTTCCCACAAACGTAGCTCCCATAATCTCCCATAAATGGAAAAATCTCCCACTCCTAGCTCTCCTAGAATCTGGTAAAACTGGTAAAATCTGGAGGAATTTCCAGGAATATATCTCCAGCATCGGTAAAATGTGGAAAATTGCCCGGGCAAATTTCCAATAACTGTTAAACCCCTAAGCGGTTCAGATGAACCGATTTCACCGCTTTAAAGCGCTAAAGCGCCGGCACGGGCAATTATCCAAATTATGGACTTTACCACGGTAAAGCGTAACGCTTTAATGCGCTAAAGTGGCACGGGCAATTATCCAAATTATGGATGAACTTTTTAGCGGTTCACGTGAACTGATTTAAAGATAACAAGAACCGCCTTGAAACTGGCGGGAAAATTTCAAGGCGGTTTTTATTAAAATCTGTTGCTTGCTTTTGTTTGGTCAATAAATCGGTTTACTCTTGTTTGGATAAAACCTTTTGAAATAGTACCATAGTTTTTAATCACTTTGTATTCAAGAGTTAAATCAGACGGTTTAAGTGTTTTTCTGTATTCATAAAATTCATCGTCCAACTGCTTTTTAGTACCGCTTAATGTTTTAACTGATACTAAGTTATCGTTTTTGTGAAGTACAATGCAAAAACCAATGTATTCACCTTTAAGAGCAAAATCAAATTTTCTAAACATATTAATCAACCTCATTTCTGAATTTTCGGTACTTGCAAGGATTTTGCAACCCTTGCAAGCTACCATTTAATTTTAAGCTTCGTTTGTGTATACTGTCATGTTAGCTTCTTTAATTTCAGAACATCCAATATACTTGTATGACTCTCTTTTTTCTACCTTGCAGTTGATATAAGCGAAACGGCTGAAATGGTCGTACATGTCACAATCAAATATTTTGCCGTGTACAAGTACCTTGCAGTCTGATTTGAGAAGGTTACCGTTGTTGTCATAAAAGAATGTGTTTGTAATTTTCATAATAATACCTCCATGATGAATTGTTAGCTTGTTTTTATTGTGTGGTTAGTGCTCTGACCACTAACCACATTTTTTAACTTACATGCAATACTGATTGTAAAGCTCTGTTGCCTTTTCAGCATTTATCTTGATTGTGCTGTTATCAACGAACTTTATCTGATACACATCAAAATCACCATTGTCTTTGTGCGACTCATTGGACTTTGTGTATTCGCAACCGAAAAACTCAAATATAACTCTTTCAGCTGTGTATCCGTTGTTGTCTTTGAATTCAGCTTTTTTTGCTTCAAATTCAGCTACTGAACAAAGTTCAAGGTCATTAGCTAAATTCCACTTTTTAACATCCTTCTTTCCACATCTGATACGGATTGAAGGTGTACCGTCAGAGCTGAAACCACTGTAAACAGCTATTGCCTCTTCCTTCCAATTCAGCTCATGTGCCCACATTTTGCCAGCGTTCTCATAAACCATGATGAAATCACGGCTGAAAATTTCATCAAGATAAGCGTCAAGATATGCCTTGATGTAAGCTGTGTGAATGTCTGTTTTTTCAGAGTTTCTGAACTTAAAGCCTGTTGAAGTTTTCCAAATAAATTCCATAAAAGTACCTCCTGCCTTACGGCTGTTGTGTTTGTTTGTTTTCTATGTTCTTATTATAGCATGGTTAAAAACGTTTGTCAACAGTTTTTTTAAAAAAATTTAGGTTTTTTCAAAAATTTTTTTCAATAGGCACGGGCATTATAAAATGACTGATATTGTGACAAATCCACGGGTAGGAATGGATTTGGCACAAAGTGGTATGGGGGGGTGCTTTTGGATTGGAAATTCTGGAAAACGTCGAGAGCCGCGCCACCTGCTAAAAAACACACAAGAAATTTTTTAAAACTCGAAGGAAATCCGTGCCACCTGCTAAAAAACACACAAGAAAAATTTTAAAAGTCGAAGGAAATCCCACACAAGAAAAATTTTAATAAACCTAAAACCTAAAAGGAGGTCATCACCATGTATAACCTAAACACCAATCTAGCCGAACGTGTTCAAGCCGTTCGCGAAAATCCCCCAACCACACCAGCCCAAGCGGAACAAGCAGCCAACTATCTCCTCTACGGCAAAGATTCTGCTGGCCTATCCGCTGTAGACCGCAAACTTGTTTACCTCAAACCAAAACACGACTACTCAAAAAACGCACCCTTATCCCTTGATGAGTTGACTGATTCGCCTACATTTATAGAAACACCATCTACATTTTCGCGCACTAAGTACCGCACACCAAAACCATCGTTTAGCCGCGAAGATTAGGCAAATGCCAATCTCCCAAATATCAACGACCTATGGCACTCTATAGATGAAGTCCAAAAAGTTCTCGAAAAAACCGACCCAACTTCCAAAAAATACTATGAGTTTAAGCACCTTTTGGTTGAGCTTCGCAAAGACCAATATTTGCTCCGCGACCAAGTTAAATCCCCAATCACCAAAAAACCAGACCACGCTTCAGCATGGGAGCCATCAGTTTCTTCTCTCGATACCTGGCCATTAAGTAACTCTATCCCCGGGGTTTTAGAAAACCCATTTCACAACGGGGTAGTGGTAGATATACCTCTCGACCCGCCACGCAACACTATCGACATGACGAACTGGAAGCACATTGCTCAAATTGGTTTTGGGTATTGGGAGCTAAGAGACGAAAACAAGCCCCTAATTGCTCAGTTTGATAAGTATGTGGAAATGGCCGGATTTAGTGAACAGCAAACCATTATTTGGGACGGAAAGCTTGCCGGCAAATCGAATTTGGAAATTTTGGCGGATTTGGAAGCCAGCGGCTACTCCCACGCGCCAAATTACATTAGTACAATTTGGACCACTTGCTGCAAAAAAGTTGCGGCTTAGGCGGATTTAGTTTATGATGAATGGTGTTGTAAGGATTGGGATAAAGCTTGGAAGAGATGTAGTTGTTGTGGGGAATGGAAGATGAGGGATAAGAGATTGTGGCACAAGAAAAAGAAGAACGTTGATGGATGGGCAAATGTTTGTAAGGATTGTGTGGAGAAAAAGAAAAAGGATAAGTAAGACGACCCCTGCTGGCTTCGCCAGCAGGCCCACCCCGGGGTCAATTAAAATTTCGCCGCGAAAGTAGTACCTAAAATCGCGGCAGTACAGTAAAGGAGTGATTTAAATGGAAAAGGAATTAATGGAACTGATGGTTAATGGCTTTCATATGTCAGATATTATCGGTCTTGCGAAATACGTGGGTATAGAATAGGATGAGTTAAGAGATTTGGTTGGGAAAGTTTTTGCATAGGAAGAAGATGGAATTCAGAATCTGGTTGTGGAAACTGTAATGAAGTTTTCTATGATGAATAGGATTTAGAAAAGAAAAGTTATGAAAATGTGCCGCGATATTGTGAGTGCAAACAAGGAAGCGAGCTAGAATGGCTAAGAAATGTTGTGTTTGTAAAGAAGATTTGTCGGTGGCAAAATTTATTGCCACCAATAATCCTTTACTTGGAGGTTCTCTTCCTATTTGCCGCGATTGCGTGTAGGAATATATTGAAAAGCATAAGGATGATGAATGGAGTGCCGTTGACAGACTTTGTTAGTTGGCGGACATTCCTTTTATGCCGGAAGAATTTGCAAAGATATGGAAAGCTGACAGAAACGATGCCTTTGGTACGTACTCTTCAATTTTCCGCCAGAAACAATATGAGCATTTAAACTGGAAACCATATTAGGAGTTGTACGTTGAACTACAAGACCGTGATAAATTAAGTGCAGTTATCCCGGCGTTAGATGAGGATAAGCGACTTGAACGTAAGGTTATGTGGGGCCCTCAGTATGATGATGAATAGTTGGAATACTTAGAGAATTTGTATGCTGGTATTCAGAACTCTGTTAATATTGTTAATAAGATGCACGAAGACCAAGTTAAGAAAGCTTGTAAGTTGGCGCTAATTATGGAAGAAAAGTTAAGGGCCGGGGTTGAAATAGATAAGGACTTAAAGGCTTATGATACTTTATGTAAGAGTGCTGGTATCACCACTACTGAAATTAAAGACGGTAACGACTTTAACAGTTGGGGTGAAATTTGTGCGTATCTGGAAAAATTAGGCTTCAAACCTACTTATGCTCGTGGCGCAAACAATGATGAAGTTGATAAATCAATGCGTATTCAGCAGTTCTGGACAAGATACCTGTTCATCAATGAAACTGGTATAGCTGATGAAATTAAAGAACGTATCGAAGCTCTCAAAACAGCCGACAAACTTACAAATAGTGGTTTTGACTGGGAAGAATACAAAGAAGTTGCTACACAATTCGATGATATGGAAGAAGACGATTTCAACGTTGAGGTGTAAGTTATGGTAGCTTTAGATTCTTTAAAGATATTGACAAAAGGTATTAATAAGGATACCACTACTAAATTTTATCGCGGCGAAATACAGTTAGATAAAGGCGCAAAAGTTGATAAAAATAGGATTCAAAGAAATCTCCCATTATATCAATCTTACATGGAATATTTCATGAACTATCCTGATAAATTTGTTGATTTGCTTACACCGGTTGATTCTAAGTTCAAGCTTAAATTCTTCCAGCGCATGTTCTTAAGAGCATGTGTAAGGTATGGACGAGTTCTTACTATTGCTCCCCGTGCCGCGGGTAAATCATTTATTTGTATTTTAGCGTTATTGCTGATTTGCATTTTTAGACCAAAAAGCACAACATTTATCTGTAGCCCTGGTAAAGCTCAGTCGGCCAAAATCGCCCAACAAAAGTTGGCGCAATTATTCGATATGTTGCCAATGCTTAAGTCAGAGATTGCTGTAGAAAACTATGGTACTGACTATATTAAGATTATATTCCGCAATAAGTCAAGTTTCGTAGTTGTTACACCTTTGAATAGTTCAAGAGGACAGCGTGCTACAGTAGGTATCATAGACGAGTTCAGAGATCATGACCCTACCGATATTGCTGAAATCATTCTGCCACTTTTAAACGTTGATAGACCTATGACAAATGGCGATAAGAATCCATCAGAGCCGCAGTAGGTACAATTATGGATTTCATCTGCTTCGGAAAAGAACACATTCTGCTATGATAAGACTGTTGAGTTATTTGAATAGTCTGTAATAAATCCAAATAATACATTCTTCTTTGGCTTTGACTATAGAATTCCGGTACTCACGGGATTGCTTTCAAAGACCTACTTAAACGAATTAAAAACTTCTTCTACCTTTGATAGCCTAGGTTTTGCAAAAGAATATATGTCACGTTTCGTTGGTACTTCAGAAGACGCATGGTTTGACTTTAATAAGTTAGAATCGGCGCGAAAGATAAATAATCCAGAAACTGTTGCTAATTTTTCGCGCGAAAGCGATAGAGATTGCTTTTATATTTTATCTACTGACTTGGCGCGAAAAGGTTGTCAATCAGTTTGTACTGTATTAAAGGTCTATCCAACCAACGAAACTTTTAGAATCAAGTTGGTAAATATCTACATTTTAGGTGTAACAGAGAGTGAAAAAGACTTTACTCGACAGGTAATCGAACAAAAACGTCTTATCGCTCAATATAACCCAAGAGCTTGTGTAATAGATATTAACGGTGTTGGTGCTCCATTTGGTGACTTAATGATTAAGGAAAGTTACGATGATAAAACCGGTATCACTTATCCACCTTATGGTTTTATGAATAGAGACGAATATCTCGCTAACCAGCCAAGAGGATGCCAGAAAATACTTTATGGTATCAAAGCTAATGCCCAAATAAACAGTGATATGCACGCTATGTTATACTCAAAAATTTATTCGGGTCAATTAAGATTCTTAATATCAGAACAGCAAGCTAAGAACAAACTCATTTCCACTATCAAAGGGGCTAAGATGTCTCCGGAAGAACAGAACAAACGTTTACAGCCGCACATATTAACAACTATCCTATTAAAAGAAATTCTTAACTTAAAAATTCGCCCAACTGGTGTAAGCAACCAAATCGCGGTAGAGCAGATTAATACAAGAATATTAAAGGATAAATTCTCCGCTCTTGAAATGGGTGTGTATTATGTTGTTCAACTTGAACAAGAAAACATGGCTAGACGTAGAAACCGTGGTTTAGGCAACGGTGCTGCCGGACGCAACTTAGTATTCGCTTCTCGTGGAAACTCCGGACGTGGAAGGAGTAACAAACATAGAAGGAGGTGATAGGGTTGGATTTAAAAGATGTCACATAGGAATAGCTTCAGGAAATAATGAGGGGTAACAGAGTAGACGTATTTAAAAGTGTTATCCAAAAGATGATTGCCAAGAACGATGCCGCCTATGAAAAGCTTAAAGGTAGAGAATCAACAAAGAGACATTTATCTCATGAGTATAGCCCGGAAGATATAGACAGAATTGTTAAAGGGGGTACATCAATAGAGAAATGTAGGTTATCTCAACACTTTTTTGAGATAAGTGGTTTGTATAAAAGAATCATTCTCCATTATGCAACTTTCCTAACTTATAGTTGGTTGCTTATTCCTCATGCAAAAGGCTTTAAAGGTAAACTTTCTGAAAAGAGTAATCAGAAACAATACTATGAAGCCGCAGAATTTTGTAGCGATTTTGACATAGAAGATAAATGTACTATGTTTGCCACAAAAGTTTTAGTCGATGGCGGCTATTATGGAATTATTCATGATAATGCCGAAGGTATTGCAATTTAGACTTTACCGTTTGCTTATTGCCGCAGTAGATTTAAGAATAGACAAGACGTTGATGTTATTGAATTCGACCTAAGATTTTTCGATAAAGAAATTTCTGATGATAAACTTCGCCGCGAAATCTTAAAAGCATATCCATCTGAAATTCAGAAAGGATATAAGAAGTATAAGCGCGAAGGACAGGGCGCAGACCCTTGGATGTTCATTTCTGAAAAGATTGGTATTTATTTCTGCTATATAAAAGAAACACCATTCTTCTTGGATTTAATTCCTTTAATTGATGACTTAGAAGATTATAAAGATATTAACAAACAAAGAAACTTACTTGCCTTAAAGAGAATCGTTACACAGGAAATTCCACACGATGGTCTTAACCTGTTATTCGAGCCTGACGAAGGTATGGAAATGCACGAAGGTATTGTTGAAATGCTTTCGGAAAGTCCGGATACTGATGTTATTACATCATATGGTAAGGTTGGTCTTTTAGACCTTAGCGGCGAGTAGGGTGATAGAACTGACGTAGAACAGGCCCAGCAATTAGTTTATGATGCTGCCGGCGTAACAAAAGAATTATTTAGTGCTTCAAGTCCGGCGGGACTAGAAATGTCTCTTGATAATGACTTATCTATGATGATGATTTTAGGCAGAAAATTTGCACACTTCTTTAGTGTACTTATGAACAATAAATTCGGAAATAAGAAAATATCTTTTAATTTTGTAATACTCCCTGTAAGTTACTACAATTTAGATGAATACACATCAAAAGCCAAAGACTTGGCAGCATTTGGTTATGTATTTCTTACTCCGGTTGCGGCTTCTGGTGTTAACCAGGTTAACCTTAGTGACCTTAAGAGTTTAGAAAATGATGTGTTAGATTTAGACGAAGTGCTTAAACCTCTCCAGTCTGCGTACACACAATCTGGCAAGACGAACGCCGTTACTGCTTAGGCTACGAAGGACGCTAATAAATCTGCTACTGCAAGTTCTTCAAGTTCATCATCAGAAAGTAAGAGTACAACATCGACTAGCGAGACTAGCAAATCAAATTAAAAAGGTGGTGAGAATAAAACATGAGCGTAAGAATTCCTACAGAAATAGAAGTTTCTCTTTATTCCAAGCCGGAAAAAGTCACCGCAACACTTTCAAAATGCAGAGGGCGTTATTTTTATAGAGGAATGAACCGAAATCGTACATATATAACGGACGATTTTGCAAGATAGCTTATTGAGTCTTTACCTTATGCTCCAATTAAGGGTATCTTTAATATGGATGAATTAGACTTTGAAGATCATGGCTATGCAAATTCGGATGGTAAGATTTATGGTATCGTCCCAGAAAATCCAAACTTTGCGTGGGAAAAGCATTTAGACAAAGATGGAATAGAGAGAGAATATGCGTGCTCAGATGTTATTCTTTTTACTGCCCTCTATCCAGAAGCCAATTTAATTCCTACCAAACCTCAGTCAATGGAAATTTATTCTAAAGACTTAGAAGGTGAATGGATGATTTCTGAGGAAGACGGAGAACCGTATTTCCTTTTTAAAAAGGGAAGACTACTTGGCTTATAGGTACTTGGTGACGAAGTTGAGCCGTGTTTTGAAGGTGCGGCTTTCTTCGAACTAAGAAAAAGAGCCAGAGACTTATATCACTATTTTGAGGAGGAGAGTAAGAAGATGGAAAATGAAAACAAAGTTCCAGTTGAAAACACTGTAACTCCTGAAGCTCCAGCAGTAGTTGAAGCTCCACAGACTACAGAAGCACCAACTGAAAATACAGTAGCTACACCAGCAGCTGAAGAACCAAAGGCTACAGAACCAGAAGCTCCAGCAGTTGATAACACAGTAGTTACACCTGAAACTCCAGCAGAAGAACCAAAGGTTGCAGAACCAGAGGCTCCAGCAGAAGACTTCGCGGCAAAGTATGAAGCTCTTGTTGCTGAATTTGAAGCTGCTAAAACAGATTTCGCCGCAAAAATGGATGAATTAAACGCAAAGCTTACAGAAGCTGAAGAAAAAATTAATTCATACTCTACAACAATTGAGGAAAAAGAAGCTGAAATTGTTAGACTCAACTCAGCACTTTCCGACATAAATAATGAAAAGTCAGATTTAGAGTCTTATAAGAAGACTGTAGAAACAGAAGAAAAGAACAAGATAATTGATGAATTCTCTGCTAATCTTTCAGCAGACCAGATTGCAGAATTTACCGAAAAGATGGCTGACTATTCTGTTGAAGACTTTAGAAAAGAGTTATGCTTCGCAGCATATAACTCAGGTGCTTCATTTGGCAAGACAGAAGAACCAGTTCTCATTTATAAGAACGAAGGTTCAAAAGGTGAAATTGATGCCGTTTGCGCACTCATTGAAAATCACATGAAAAAAGAAGGAGGTAATAAATAATGGCACTTGTAAAATTTGACAGAGGCCTCTTCCGTAACGGTAAGAAAGCTTCAGGTAACAACTACGGTCAGATTGAACCAAACCAGGTATGGTTCACTAGAGCCGGCATGGTAGAAGCACAGTGTGCTCTCGACCCTAATTTTTATTCAGATGAAAAGGTAGGCCCATATGTAAATGCTGTAACAACAGCTGGTGTGGCTACAGGCGACAAGATTGTAGCACAGAATGGTGCTTGTGTTCTTGTAAACAAGCCAAACTCACTTGTAACAGTACCTACAAAGGCACTTTCAGACCTTGGACTTCCACTTGGTATGATTTATTCATCAGAACAGATGTATGATGAAAGAGAAAACAACAGAAGAAAGTTCTGCTCAACAACAAAGGACTTCCTCCCAAGAGTAGGTTATCTCCAGAGAGGTATGAGAATTACAACAAACACTGTTGCTTGGGATACAACAACTTCAATCACAACAACAGACCTTGATAGCAATATCACACTTGACCTTTCAGCTTGCACATCTACAGATGATTCATATTACGTAGTAGCTAACCTTAAGAGATTCATTGAATCAGGTACAAGCACTCCAGTTTATGCGGCTGTTGTAGAAGGTTCAGATGGTGAACTTGTAATTGGTTATGACATCACAGGTAACGACGCACTTGGCGGCGTAGTAGCACAGCTTGTTGCTGTATATGACAATGCAGACAGAACATGCTCATTCATGTTCCAGATTCTTTAATAAGGAGAGGTGATAATTAATGGATAAGAACGCAATCAAAGCACTTTATATCCACGCTCTTAGAGGTACTTCTCCTGACGTAACAAAGTACAGCGCAACAGATATAAAGGGTACAATCGCAGACGAATTTAATAAGCTCTGTGCAACAAGAAAAGATTATGAAGATAACAAATACACAATCTTCCAGATTATGCAGGAATCATTCGATGAGGTTCTTCCTAAGTACGTTGGAGATGCTTTCGGTGTATTTGCTGAATACAAGACAGTAGGACTTAACCAGAAGTACACATTCAAGGTTAAGAGAGGACGTATGCGTGCAAAGACATTCATCACAGAAGTAGGTCTTTCAGGTGTATACGAAGCCTTCAGACTTGACCACGACTACTTCGAAGTTGGAGGCAAGGCTTTCGGTGGCGCTGCTTACATTGACTTCGAAAGACTCCGTTCAGGTGATGAAGACATTACAGAACCTTTCAACCTTTTAATGGAAGGTCTTCAGGAAGCTATCAACAGAGAAATTGCTAAGGCTCTTATCGCTACAGTTCAGAACTCAGATATGCCTATCGCAAACAAGGTTTCTGTTAACGGCTTTGACCCAGCAGCTATGATGAAGCTTATCACAATTGCTAAGACATATGGCGGCGGTTCAGCAGTAATCCTTGCTACACCAGAATGGGTAGCTGAAATGGGTCCTGATGCAATCGGTATGCCAATCCTTGCTAACCCGGCTTCAAACGCTGGTTACGCTACACCAGTTTACTCACCAAAGGATATTAATGATATTGCTAATGGTGGTTTCGTAACAACATTCAGAGGTACACCAATCGTTCAGCTTCCACAGTCATTTGTTGACGAAAACAACGATATGTACCAGATTCCATCACAGTATGCTTTCGTAATGCCAGCAAATCAGGGCGAAAAGATTGTTAAGGTTGTATTTGAAGGCGAAACACAGATTGATGACTTCAAGAACAGAGACCGTTCAATCGAACTTGAAGTTTACAAGAGATTTGGTGTTGCAATACTCACTACAAACAACTGGTGTGTATATGAAAACCTCGACCTTGCTGGTACTCCATGCATTATCGACGTTAACAACCTTGGCTTCGTTAACCACCCACACAAACTTGGTAAGGTTAATGTTGGTCAGAACACTGATTACTCAGACGCATCTAAGATTAACACACTTTAATCTTAAAAATCGAATACATAGTAAAGAAAAGGTGAGTGAGAGATTTCTCACCACCTTTCTTTATATATTTAAAGGAGTTAAAAGGAGGAATTTAATATGTTACAGAGTACAACAAGAATGGTAAGACTTAGAAACACAACAGACAAGACAGTAGTGGTTGTAGACCCTATTAACAATATCAGAAGAGAGTTCCCAAGAAAGAACGTAGTTCAGGAAATCCCATTTGATATGGTAGCACAGCTTTTATTCCAGACTGGTTTTAGAAACATGATTGAGTCTGGTATGCTTTTTATTGATAGCATGGAAGATAAGATTGACCTTGGTCTTGAAGAACCAGACACAACAACACCAACAAATATTGTTGTTTTCTCAGACGAGGAAAAGGTTCAGCTCTTAACTACTGCATCAGTTTCAGATTTTGTTGAAAAACTTTCTCACGTTACTTATGAGGAAGCTGCAGAACTTGTAAAATTCGCGGCGAAAAATGACATCTATAATCCGGAAAAATCAGACATTCTTAAAGAAATTACAGGCCTTGATGTTGTAGCTATGATTGCTAAGAAAAAGGCTTTTGAAGAAGCTGATAAAAGAGCCGCATCAATGAAAGAAGATAGAGAACCAGAGGGTGTATTTAAACCAAGAAGATAATGAGGTGAGATAATTGACAACTTTGATGGATGTTTACGGTGCTTTTCTATCAAAGGTCAACGAAGACGAATGGTCACATTGTTATTCAAAGGAAGAACTTGAATGGTTCATAAAAGATTGGAGAGCCTTTTTAGATTAGGCCCTCCCTTATTTTAAGTTCCCAAGATGTAGTCTTGAAATTGACGAAACAAATCAGTGCTTTGTTGATGACAAGATGGGCAATGAAGAAATTCAGGTTATTTCCACATTCATGAAACAGCAATGGCTAAAAAGAACTGTTGACAGTTGGGAAAACATTAAAACACAATATGATGAAGCAGACTTCTCACAGGCCAATCTCTTAAAAACATTTATTCAGTTAAAGGATTAGGTTTGTAAAGAAGCTTTAGACTTAGAAAGAACATACTATCGTTCAGTCAATAAGTCTCCTTTTAGATATAGACAATTAGCGGGAGGCGGCGGAAAGAATGGACGAAAAATACGTAGATAAGTATAAGGAAACTCTTAAGAATCGTTTATACGGTTTACTTTGTGAAAGAGAAAAAGAAGGCTCATGGGAGACTTTTCTTGATAATATCCTTATAGACTTAAATAATTTTGAAAATAAGAAAAAGAGTTTTGATTACTATGTATTATATTCCAAACTATCATCTTGCCGCTTTGTTTCGTATAAATATTATAGAAAGATAATTTTCGAGTGTATGAATATCATTGATAGGATTGATGTGCTATGAATGATTACTTTAATGATGTATATTTAAAAAGAATGAATAGAGATGGTAATACTATACAGGAAAGAGTAAGGACTGCCAAAGAGCGTGAATTTGATAAGCTATTTATTAAGAAGACCAAATATCGCGCCGTGATTTATGGTATAAATGATGAAGAATCTGATATTCCTTGCTCAATCCAACCATCAAAATGGACGCAAGATAAGATAGTTTCAAACATCTTAGTTCCTTTAAAATTTTCGCGCAAAAAGACGGGAGATTTATTTAGGACTTTCCAAAAGAACAAAAATGTGGAATATGATAAGATTTGGTTGGTGGTTTACGTAAGTGATGATATTACTCACGGCTACCAATCTTACGAAGCCATTGAACTTGATACTGTTATTACAATACCAAATCAATATGGCGAAACTCTTTATACAATTCCGGCGAAAATAGTTAGTGAAACATCTGTTTTCGTTAAGGACCAATTAATGTCATATGGTGCAGTTACTTACAGAGAACCACTTGCACATAGAAAACTTTTTACACAAAATTTTGACTTCCTTACTAAAGACACTTACTTTGAATATGAAGGAAGGGGATGGAAGATATCTGGCAATGACGATTTAAGTATTAAAAATGTAGCAATTCTTTCCTTTGAAGAATCGCTCGTTTCGCCGCCAGAGCCAAATTCGTCAAGAGACATTTTGGTGGGAGAAGATGATAATTTCTTCTTGAATCATGAGAATAAGAGGTGATTAACATGGAAGAATCAAAAGTTAATTATGGCTAGGAATTTGGAAAAAATCTAATAAAAGTAGCAAAAAGCTTACTCAAGAATTAGGACCTATTAAAACTTCTTGTTAACACCGATGTTGACCCATTGGGTAAACAGCATCCTGATATAGAGAATCCTATGCGCGAAATTTTTGGCAAACAAATTCGTGTGGTTCCGCTAGTAGAAGCTGTTGATGAAACAACCACAAGCAAGATTGTAATTGTTTATTCCGGCGGAACGGTATATGATGAAAATGCCCAAAATGAACGTGCTTCTATTCTGGTGTATATTTATTGTCCATTTGAGGAATGGCTTATTACTGGTGACAACTTAAGACCTCATGCTATCATGGCTGAAGTACGTAAATCTCTTTAGAATAAACGCATAAATGGTTTGGGAGAGATTAGATACGAAGGCTTTGACCTATCTTCCCTCACAAAGAATGTGGGAAGTTATACAATGAGGTTTACTATTGGCACTTTCAACTAATCAAATGAGAGTGGTAAAGGAACAGGCTTATGGCGGCTATCCTTCGTGGTTCTCTAATATCTGTCAAGTCAAACCTATTACCATGGGCGAATTTTTAAAAATGGGTTCAACAACCTATTATACACGTTTAGGTTTATTACTCCTTACAACTTCAGAGATTGAGAATATCATTACTGAAAAGGGACTTAATCCCGAAGATTATGGTGACCTTCGCCCACTAACATATTTGCTTAGAAATGCCGAGGCTAGTGATTCGTTTTTGTTAGAACTAGAATCGGCTTTTTCTACCTTTATAGACGAGGAGATATTATTACTCCCAAAATTAAACGCTGTTCTTGTCGGTTCACCGGAAGACAAGCGACTTATTACTAATGATAATTTTGAAGACTTTCAAACAATTTTGCGACTTTAGAACAGGAAAGATGTTCCGGAGCCGCCGCCAGAAAACGAATCTGCAATAGCCAAAAAGATGCGTCTGGCAAGAGAAAAGCGCGAAGCAGTAAAGCGCAAATAGCAGTAGCAAAACGGCGAGGAACAGAGTCTTGAAGATTTACTGGAGATTGCCGAGGTTTTTGGAATTGATTATTAGAATAAATCTCTTTATTGTTTCTATGGTTTACTTTCAAGATACCAGCGAAAAGAAAAATGGGATTAGGACTTACATTCGCTATGGGCGGGTGGAGACCCTAAGAACATAAAGCCCGAATATTGGGGCTTATCTAAAAAAGATTAACTAAGGAGGTTGAAGTTAAATGGCAGATAATCTTTATGAAAAATTTGGTTCTCGTGAAATCGTTGACCTTATGCTCGAAAGAATCGACACAGTAAAGGAAACATACGAATCACGCAGAAATTTTTCAGCATCTTCTATTCTTAAAGGCGCTCTTACAAGAACAATGGTTTACCCACTTGATGAAACTGGTGCTGGCGCAGAAGAAGGTTTTGAAGCTTACGTATTCAAGAACGCAGATATTCTTACTCATTTCAACTATGATTGTGATGATATAATCGGAGTTAACGGTGTATCAACAGTTACTGATGAAAACCTTACACTCGAAGGAACATATTCAATCGGTGATGAAATTGCTAGTGATAGCGCAGACTTCACAACAATTTCTACATACTTAAAAACAGGCACACCGGCTAAGATTTTTGGTGCTGATGATGTAACATCTGAATCACTCATTAATACTGAATCAGGTGCAGCAGTTGACGCTTCTGCTCTTTTTGATGCCGGATACGAAGCTGATGACATTACAATTTCAAAGATTAAGCTTACAGGTGAAATAACAGAAGGCGGCGAAACTACACAGGTCTTCACAGTTACTTTCACATCTACTCTTATTTCAACAGAGGAAGCTTCACAGGGAGCATATAACATTAACCCTGACTCTTCATCACACTATGTAATGGATAGTGATAAGACACCGGGCACACATGAATTCTCATATGCTGAACAGGTATGTATGTTATTTGCTAAGAACCAGAACCTTATTACAAAGTCAGGTGCACGTTATAGATTCGCAAATCCTGATACAATGTTTACTGGCATCGAATTCAACGATAACTTTGCCGCTGCTCCTGGTAGCGAAACAAAGGTTGTAGTTGTTGGTGTTATTGGTTCTGTTTCAGAAGGCCTTTACGACATCGTAGAAGTAAATAAGGCAATCAATCAGCTTACAGAATCATATTCTGCTAAGGCTTATGATATTACTTATAGCGACTACGCAGAACTTCTTGTTGAAAATGAAATGGGATTCTACGTTCCACAGCAGCTCGGTAGTGCTTACAACAAGAAAACTGGCGCAATCACATTATTCGACCAGAATAACACATACTACGACTTCGCTACAGCTCGTAAGGGCGTTGACACAGGTATCTACAATGCAGTAAATACTTGGGGCGATGATACACATTACTCAATCAATGACGCTATT
This sequence comes from Eubacterium sp., assembly GCA_017965495.1. Taxonomy (GTDB): domain Bacteria; phylum Bacillota; class Clostridia; order Lachnospirales; family Lachnospiraceae; genus Eubacterium_G. The sequence continues at coordinate 38,199 of JAGCPW010000095.1, forward strand.
GATGCTCTTAAGCAGAAAGCTAAGACACTTGATGCTTCTGAAGGTTCAAGCGAAACTGGTTTCACAAGAGTATTTGGCGGCTACAAGGTAACAGGTAAGGAAACAGTTGCTTCACCAATCATTGACGATATCGCCGCACAGAACAAGTACAACAGCTACACAATCAACGGTGTTGCAGTTACAGATATTGTTACTGGTAATGCACTTTCTTCACTTTACAATCTTGAAAGTGTACTTAATGCACTTGCAACAGCTGACACAGACGGACAGGTTGGACAGATTAGAATCCTTTCTTCTGCAGCAAAACAGTCAAATAGAGCAATCTATGTTGACCCATCAAGCGGTGCTCTTTCAAACAGCGCACACATTTACTTACTCACAAACGTAAATGCTAAGAGCCTTGTAACAGATAACAACGGTATCTTCGAGTTCTTCGATAAGGCCGGCAATAAGCTCTTCTATCAGGACAAGGTATTCGCTGGTACTTGCAACCTTGCACTTATTACAATCGGTTCTTACGGACTTGTATTTGTAGTTAATAAGTACGGCACAAAGGCAATTAACAAGATTGCTTGGATGATTAACGAAAATGGTTATGCTACTGATGCTCACCTCGTAAGAGTTGTTAAGAATGGTCTTATTCACACAGTAGATTGCAACGAATTCGGTACATCATTTGATGCTACTTGCACAGTTGCTGCTATTAAGACAAGAAAGATTACAAAGAACGTTACAAAGTACACTCCAGTTCTTTACCTTGATACATTAAAGGTTACTAACCTTAACCAGACAGCTCAGAAGTCACAGGCTGAAGGTGGCCGCGGCAACAGCAAACTTATCACTTGGGACTACGGTAAGGAAATCACACTTCACTTTGAAGATGCTCTCTTTACACCGGCTTCAATGGCTGCTCTTTGGGCAGGCGGAAATAGCCCGGCTGAAGCTGTTCAGGACACAGACGTTGTAAACAGATACAACAAGTACACAGCAAAGAGAAACTTCATTGTACCAGCTGGTAACAGTGAGGGTATCCCATCTGAAGGCGAAGTAACAGCTCAGGCTGTATATCTTGACCCAGAAACACTTCAGCCATATCAGGATGGTACTCCAATTGCTAAGGGCGAAGTTTACATCAAGTTTACACGTTCAGTTGGCTACAACGGCAACGCAATTGCTAAGGAAATCGTTGTTTCTGCTGAATCATTCCCAGGTACATACCGTGTAGTTGGTGAAACAGTTGTAAGAAACAAGAAGACTGGTAAGGATGAAAGCTTCCAGATTATCATTGCAGAAGCTAAGATGACAAGTGAAAACACAGCAATCGAACTTTCTGCTGATGGTGACCCAGTAGTATTCAGCTTTGACATGGACGTTCAGAGACCTGAAAACGGCGAAATGGTTAAATTCGTTCAGTTTGAAATTGTAGAAAATACAGAAGAAAACGACGGTTCAACAATGATTGTTGGTACTGAGGACCTTAACCTTCTTGATGAAGCTGAACTTTACAAAGTTGACGGAGAAGACGAGGGCGAAACAATCGCTATTGGCGCTACAGAATATTGATTAATTGAGAGGTGATACTCAGTGAACTTATTTGACCAGTATGGTATAAAGGAAGCCGCTGATGTAACCATTTCAAGTATTCATAAGAAAAAGGATGGCTCGGGAGGACTCTATCGCCTCCCAGCCTTATTCCTTGATACTTTAAAGGTTGCAACTACAGAAAAATCTGCTGATGGTACTTGGGCACAAGGCGGCAGAGGTAATTCTAGACTTATTTCATGGGATTTTGGTAAGACAATTAATCTCACACTTGAAGATGCACTTTGCACACCAGCATCACTCGGTTTATGTTGGGGCGGTGTTCTTGGCGCAGATTGGAAAAACGGTCAGGTTGATATTACATCAGGACTTGTAAATAATTGCGGCGTTGATAGAGTTAGCCGTTTTGAAAAGTGTTTCTATCCTAGAAATGATGGTGCAGAAGCTACAGTTGGTAATTTACTTCCAAGAGATGGCTCTGAAGACGTTGTTCAGGACTTCAATGGTGACCCAATTTACTTACAGCGTTCATCAGTTATTGACGGTGTAAATATTAAGGGATTCGGCGCAGTTAAGGGTAAGCCTTACAGATGGGCCGCAGAAATTGAATCCGAAGTAAGGTCATTAGCTATCGTTCCGGATAGATTTTTTAATATCTATGGTAAATCTTATCCAATTAAGAGAAGACAGACAGTTGGCATCAATTAGCCATCTGAATCTTTTAAATATGAGATTACTTATAAGAGAGGTTATGATTTATATGAGGACACTCCAGTGGCCGCAAAAATCATTTATCATAAACAGAATGAGAATGGTGAAACAACAAAAGCTTGCGCTAGTGTTGTTGAAGATAAGGCACTCAGATACCTTGACGATGTTGAAGCTTATCCATTCTTAAAAATCAGAGTTTGTCTTGATGGTTCTATTAGAGCTTATCTTGGCGCAACAACTGTTGATTGGGACTTAACAAGAAAGATTGAGGACGTTAATCCTGAAATTGCCGGCGATGGCGTAGCTCAGGAAGATTTAGCTTGGATAGATGTAACAGAAGTTGTTGATGTTACTCAGTTTGCTGGCATTGATATGTGGGTAAGATTTGATAGCATTAACGCTCTTGCGTATTACATTATTACTAAGTATAAAGATGATATTTTCTCAATCGGTCCAAAGGATATTGTTGGTGGTCTTGATGATACTGTAAGACCTTTTGCAAATAGTACCTTTGTTTCTACTATAGATTATAGTGGTTCATTAACAGTTAAGGAAGGTATTACAGCAATATTAAACGACGAACACTCAACTCTTGCATATAATACTTGGTATACTCAGACAGACTTCTTAGATTTCTTTGCTGAGGTAACAGGTTTTAGCGTTGCTTTCAATATCTTAATTAGCCAGGCGCCAGAGCTTGATGATAAGGATGCCGCTGCACAGTCTGTAGACCAGTTCAAGATTGACAGAACAGGCGCACTCTACATCAAGAGAACACTCGCAACACCATCAACTGTTGGTACTGTTGGTGAAGTAACTGGTGTGGATTATTCACTTACAGATTCAGAAGGCGTTTCAGAAGATACAGGACTTTGCGTACCATGCTGCAAAAAGCCAAATCTTAGCCGCGAAATCTGGGCATATATTAATCCAAACACAATGGCACCTTATGATGATGACTATTGGTTCCACCAGTCAGAACCATACCTTAAGGCTAGCTTAACACTTAGCACAAAACAGAACCCAATTAATACTCAGAAAATTATCGTTGATAAAGGCACATTCCCTGGTGTATATCAGATTGAAATGGAAAGCTTTATCAGAAGCCGCGATACTCAGGAAGACCAGAGAATTAAGATTACACTCCCTGTATGTAAGATTAAATCTAACAACAGCTTCACAATGAGTCCAGATGGCGACCCAACAACATTCTCTATGGAAGTTGAAGTTGCACAGCCAAAGGAAGGCGGCCAGATGATTATTGAGTTCTTTGAAGTTGAAAAGACTCAGAAGCAGGGCTGCGGTGGTCTTGTACCAAAGGACGGTTCAACAAAAATTACAGCTCAGTAATATAAAGGAGGGATAAGATGGAAATGTTTGAGGAGTTCGGCACAAGAGAAGTCCTACAGGGCTGTCTGTATGCTATTGAACTTGACAAAGACGATAATGAAGTCGATATCCCCGTTCTCTACATGGACACCTTAAGGGTGTCCACTGTAGATGAAAGTATTTCTTCTGCTTATTCTTCGGGCGGAAGTTGCAATCCAAAGCTTATGGCTTGGGATTTTGGACGTGATATAGTTGTTAATTTAGAAGATGCTCTTTTTACTCCAGCTTCAAATAGTTTGTTCTGGACAGGTAAATTGGGTGCTGGCTATTTAAGATTATATCTGAGATACTTCTACGATAGAAACGTGGATGATTTCGCGCCAGACCAGTGTTTAAGAACAGGTACATTAGTTGCAGAAAAATTTTCTGATTTTATGATAATCCCGGATAGGTGGGGCGTAGATGATAAGCAATACGTTGGAGAATCGTCTATATATTGTTGGATGGTAGACGGTTATGTTGAATCTACTGATGGTAACAAAAGGATTGCAATTAATGATTTAATTTTGTTCTATAGAGAATAGACTTAGAAGTGGTATTTCTTTAATGGAAAAGGCCCAACAGAAAATGAAGAGTCGTGGTATAAAACTCCTTATATTCATGATTAGGAAACTTATAATACTTATGATAATGAGTATTTTGCTATACATTATCAGTATGGTAGAGAGGTTTTTGAATGGATAAGAGAACACATTACCAATGCTAAAAAAGAATATGAACCAGTGGCCATAGCTACATTAAAGGAATGGGGTAAGGATGTAACTGATTCGGACGTTATGTTCTTGACATAGAATTTATATATAGATGGTTATAGAAGTGGTTGTGACCGTAATAAGCTTTATAGCCAAAGAACTACTGATGAAAATTATGCCATTAACAATGGCGATTACTTACCTTATCGTTATTTTGCTAATGTAAATGTGGTATATAATACTAACATTACTTCGCCGCAAGAAACTATATACAAATTAGAAACGGGATACGATGATGCTTTCTATATAGAAGAGTGTGAAGAATTTGTGGCTAAACAGGACTTCTGTATAGATACTGATATAAACATGCTTCATGGACAATATAGGTATCTTGACAAATATTCCCAGACACCTTTAAAGGTTTATTTGAACCCTAAGACGATGCAACCATACATACCAAATGCTTTTGAATTTTATCGCCGCAATGGTCAAAGGGTTACAGGTAACTTGGCTATAATCAAAGGTGGGGAACGTTATTATAAATGGGAACGTTTTAAAGCGAAGGAACATAAATCATTAGGCAAAAGACTTATTATAGATTCTAAACATTATCCCGGCTATTTCAAGTTTGTTGGTCAGACTTTCATGCGCGATAGATATGGAGAAGATATTAAATATCAGATAGAAATTCCATTATGCAAATTGTCTGTAACTAACAAATTAAACTTAAATGCAAGTGGTGACCCGACAGTATTCTCAATGAAGTTAAATGCTTTAAGACCAAAGAACGGTCGAATGATTATATTAACTGCCTATGATGTAGTTAATAGTGTTTGTCTTTGCGGCAAGAATGTTGAGAGTATAGTTGAGGAAACTAGCCCACATCCAGTATTACATCCTGAAGAATATACTGGCACTGTTGAACCTGACTTAAGGCTTAATGTTTACGCATAGGATAGAGATATTGCTCCTATCTTACTTGGCGAAGAGCAGGGTGAGGTTAAGACGACAGAAGATTATAATATCGCGCCAGAGAATGTAAATGCTGTTATAGAAGGTACTTTAAACATATATTCTATCGACGAAACAAAATTACCATCTTAGACTTTAGAGCCGCGTATTTTGACACCGGAAGAATACTCAGCTACTATCAAAGGAAGTGAGAGCGAATGAACATTTTTGCTGAAAAAGGAATAAGGGACGTAGCTGATGTTACTTTATATTCAATAAACAGGATTGGGACTGAGGAGTTTTATCTCCCAGTCCTATATCTTGATTCTTTAAAGCTTACAAACTTTTCTAAGAGTGTTGCTACAAGCGAAAGTTTTGGCGGCATAGGTAATAGGAAAACGGTTTCGTGGTCTTATACGAAAGATATTAAATTAAAAGTAGAAGATGCTTTATTTACACAAGCTTCTTTAAGTATGTTAGTTGCTGGATAGTTAGCACAGAAAATGTCACCTTGGACTTCTGCAATTGCTAAGTTAATGGTTGCCAATAAGTATGGACGTAATTCATATTCTACAAAGGCTTATCCATCGCCGCAATTGACGGATGAAGAATGGGAGATAGTTTTTAGATGTGCTCAGAAAGCAGTTTTTGACCCAAGACCAATTAAGGATGATACGGTAGCAAATCCTACAAAATATTTATATAGCGAGCATGAAGAGGATAATGAATCGGTTGCTGAGAATAGATGGTTGTTATAGAAACACTATATGCAGCGCGATTAGGTAGAAGAAATTGATATTGCTCCTTATATGGATATAGCTGAAGAGGTTGAAGGTTTGTCGGTTGTTGTGAAAATGACTGAACACAATAAAGAAATATTTAAACAACGTATTGATAACTTTATTAAACAGTCTAATATTGGTGATACGCGGACTTTACCAATAGAGGGACTATAGATAAAGATTTGTTCTAATGATGGCATTGCTTATGCAGTTCCTTGTAATTTATTAATGGTGCTTAAACATGACTATAATGGGATTAAAATAGAACTTGCATATTTAGTGTGTCCTCCAGATGCAGACCCACCTTTATTTTCTAATGCATACTTAGTAGATGGTGAAGTTTTTGTAACGCCAATTGGTAATGAAAACTTCTATAATGATTTTTTGCGTCTTCTCGTATCACCATATAGTAAACCTCTCGCCATGCCGCAAAAAATCATAGATTTAATTTCAGATGAAGTTCGTGATAACAAAAATTTTGGTTATCAATCAAACTGCCTTAAAGAGGTTAAGAAAATTGACCACTTTGAGCAATATACAGTTACCGACCCTAATGGTCTTAAAATAGATATTGCAGAACAAAATGAAAATATAAGAAAGATGTATAGAAACGATATAGACAATTATACCGTTTATTATGATGAAAAAACCATGATGCCTTTTGCTGAGTCAACTCCTCTCAATGAAACAATTAAAAATCAAAAGGCTATAATGGTATCTCGCCTTGATTATCCATCAGGCATAGATTATGAGAACGCAAAAAAGAATAAGTTTATAGATAAGATTAAACCTTATCTTTTAGAAGCTTATGGTATCGCGGCGGAAGATTGGATTAATAGTTTAACGCCAGAAGATATTATAGTAACAAAGACTGCAACACCAGCGCCAGATGATACTTATATTCTACACTATTTCCTAATCACTAAGCGCCAATATTTCACATTAAAATATGGTACAACCTACTACAAGAAAACAAGAGTAATTGATACCGATGACAACGACATCACTTTCTTAGGTATTGATGTACCAATTGATTATGACACTTTTAGCGGCGAATATATGATAGTTGGAAAGACTGAGGTTAAAGACCAAGCAACTGGAAAAGATAGTCCTTGTCAGATTATATTTAATAGAACTGCAATTTCTTCGTCAACTACATTAAATTTAAGTGGAAAAGGTGAACCGGCTACATTCTCTTTTGATGTGGCAATTCTCGACCCAGTTGATGAAAATAAAAATGCTGTTGAATTGATTTTCTATAAAACAGAGAAAGATGAACATGAGGGTGGCGAAAGGATTATTCCACAAAGCAAACGATATGCACGGACACCTATCTTATAGACGAAAGAAGAAGTAGTTGCCGCAAATGAAGAAATGTATTAATAAACGAAGTGGGCTTAGTCGCCCACTTCTTTTTTTATTTACAAACGGTTTTAACTACATTATTAAAAAGGAGGTGATATTATGGAAGACAATCTTGTTGGAGTTAAAGAATTGTTTGATGTAAGCATTAGACTTAACGAAGCTGTTGATATTGGTAATCAGCATTACGATATTAATGAAGCTATACTCAATTTTGAAAGAGCTGACATAGCACAATTCTACGAACAGCAGTCTATCAAAGAAGCTCGTGGTGGCTATCACAATAACTTATTGATGGATTGGGTAACTGACACACAAGCAAATTTCGCAATATCAAACGGGGTGCTTTCACCAACTACATGGAGTATTTTAAGTAATTCAAAGGTTGGTAGACCAAGCACAAAAAGTATAAGTTATAAAGAGTAGGTTCCTGCCATTGAGGACGGAGACCGATATTTTTGTGTCTTAAAGTTTATTCCTAATGCAGTTCCGGAGTAGTTAGGTTTACAAGGAAATCCCGAAGGAGAACAGATGCCTATGGGTAGAAAGCCTTGGCTACCGCTCAAACCACTTCCGCCGCAATCTGACAAATACATCTTTTGCTATGATAAAGACACCGGTAAAAAAATACTTAATTTTTAGGTGTGTGGTAATCAGGTAATTTTCGCGGCAGAACATAAGGGAGTTGTTGTGGATTATACTTTTAACTATGAAGACAAAATTATTGAATTAGAAGTTGGTAATCGTTTATTTAAAGACTTCTTACGATTAACTGGAAAGATGACTGTAAAAGACTACTTCACTGGGGAACCAAAAACTGCTATTCTTGAAATTCCTAAGATTAAAATTCGTTCAAGTCTGGCTATGAAATTGGGCACTTCTTATAACACCTCTGTAGTAAGTGATTTTAGTTTTATTGGTTATCCGCCAGAAGATAGGTTGGATGAAAGAATATGTAATATTACTTTTTTGGAAACCGAATTGACGGGTGATTACTTATGATAAAAATGCAAGAATCAGACCTTATATATAATGTTATGAGAAAGGCTGAAAAATCTTTTGTTAGGGAGATGCAATTTTTAAAGGCTATAAAAATGGAAAATGGACAGTATACACTTCCAACATCACTAGAGGACCTTTGGGACACTTTTCAAGACAAAGGAAAAATAGACCAATTTCAGGCAAGAATGAGAGCCTGTGTTTTCAATAATAAAGGTAAAGGTAATTATGAATGGCTTCTTTGGCTGTCTAATAAAGGGTTCGTTGATAAAATTATTAAAACAGGCGACCTAAAAATGCAAGAATATGTTAGACTATCTGGCAGGAAGGCTGAATATTTACAGCAAAGTGAAATTACCAGCAGGAAACCGGGTGGAGATGAATATGTTTTAAATCCCGCTTTCCTTCAAAATCGTTTACTCAAAATGAGTTAGGATATGGGTAAGGAGCTTATAGAATCCTTTAAAAAGGATGTTAAAAAGAATGGTATGAGACAAGGCGATGTATTTTTTAAATAGTTTAGTTAGGACCTTTTGGCCAACTTAGACATTGCTTTTCTTACGCATCAATATACAGTTAGAAGAAGACACAAAAATACATCTACTGGAAAAATGGAAAATGTAAAAGAAACGTCTCAGCAACTTTTTATGATTTCAGCCAATCAGGACCCGAAAAAAAGAAAGCTTGAAGTTTTCTGTACTGTAGATGCCAATGGTATATCATTCTTAGAAGATATGAACTTTTTTTCTTTTACACGAGAAGACAGTTATAAAATAATTCAAGATGCCTTTGATAAAACAATTTGTCAGAAAATAAAGGACGAAAACGGGCTTGATACTTCTCGATACAAATATAAAGACCTTAAAAGAATTTTATCTTTTACGGTTGACAAGTCTGAATTTATAAGGCAAGCTGAGGGGCAAAAGATAAACCTTTCAAATCTTAGTATTACCAATTTGGAAAATATGGCTTCGATATTCTTAGGTGTTGTAAGACAATCTTTGGAAAAATTCCGGCAAAGAAAAGGCGATGTTCTTACCGAAACCTATTGGGAAATTGATGAACTTAAGGGGCCTATGGCAAGAATCTTACAGGCTCAACCTCATCTTATTGATAAAATCTTTAAGGGCACCACTAACTATAAGGCGACATCTGGTACAATAGGAGAAGTCATGTTTGGTGTTATGATATAGGCTATTATAAATGATGGTGCGGGAGAACAGGTAAGAATCGTGGGTCAAAACAAAAGTAATTCGGGAAAAGATGCAGCCGTTGACGTTGTTCTCAGAAAATTGGTAGATGGAGAGTTAAGGCTTTTTGGTTTCCAAATTAAGAACTATACCAATATTGGTACGTTTACCCTCAATGATTCTCATGGTAAGTTTTATAATGAGGAATATTTGGGAAGGTATTTGAATGACGCTAAAAGAGCAGTCTTGTATGAGTTAGCAAATAGATTATGGTTATATAGAAAACAGCCAGAATGGTGGGTTAATGAAACCGTGCTCGAAAAAGACTATATATATGGCGGCGATAAAATAGCAGAGCGCATGTTAGAATTACTTTACTCTAACATAAATAGTTTTCTTAGATATGACCAATGCGATATGGATGAATACATAGGAGTCAATGATTTTTATGTTGTTGGCTTCAATTTTATTCCGGCTTCCGTTATTTTCTATGCTTTTGCACAAGCCTTGCAAAAGACCGATTAGATTTTACAATTAAAGGATTTCTATTTTGCATACGGAAATATGGATAAAAACCCTAATCTGCCTTTACTAAAAACATGGGATAATTCATGGAGAAGAATGGCAGAAACCTTTGCAAGTTTGGGACATGCTTCGCCGCAAGAAGTGCATGAGTTCTTGACCCCATATACGGGACAAGATGGTGACCCACCTCCAAACAAATGGAAAGAAAACCTAACACTTAATTATTCTAGTGTACAGTTTAATTTTAAAGAAAAGCTGGAAGTATTATTAAAACATATGCAAAAATAAGGAGCGTGATTAAATGGGAAACAAAACGGTTTATAGTATAGACCTCGATACTACCAACCTTGTCTCTAGTTATAAAAGAGCATTAAAAGAGATGGAGGCCGCTGGTTATAGTTCCGACGCGTTATCTCCTATAAATAAAAGCTTGGAAAGATTAGAAAAATAGTATGCTAAATTAAAACAGCAAGGTACAAAAGGTTTTACCAGTGGCAAAGATATTGACAAATATCAGCAGGATGTTAATGCCCTTATATTAAATTTTAAAGACCTTGACAGACAGTTTAAAAATTTAAAAGGCGATGTCAGCGATTTAAGTGGAAAAACTAAGGTAGCGCTAGCTGGTTTAAATAGCATTTTTAATAGTGCTGGCTTTAAGAATATTGATAAAGTAATGAAAAATATTCTTGTAGCTTCTGATAAACAGGCTGCTATAAATAAAGAAATTAATACAGAATTATAGAATAGAGTTAATATATTAAACAGTATAAAAGCTAAAGAAGAAGCTATAAAAAACCAGAAAGAAACTGTTAAAAACAATGCTTTAAGTATGATAACAGATTAGGGTGTTGATTCATCCGGAAAATCTATGAATATTTTGTCAGGTGGTGGCAGAAACGCTAGTAACAGAGCTGACATTTTACAAAAGGCAAAAGAGCTTATTTTTACAGCAAAATCTGTTGAAGGTGCATGGAAAAGTCTTAATAAATATATAGCAGAAAATGGCCTTGGTAATGCACTAAACGTGGCAAACACTGGTGCTAAATAGTTCTATGATAATTTAGCTGCGGCCATTGAAGAAATGAAAAAAATTAAAGAGCTTAACGCAGAAGGTAAGACTCTTGCGGGCGAAAGAAAAGAAGCTAAAGCAAATGTTCGTTTAATTGGTACGGAAGATAAAGAATCTGGTACTTGGAAAGTCAGTGCGACATACATGAGATAGGTTGAAGGATAGCTAAAGAATATAACTGCAACTTATGCATAGTTAGACCGTATATTACCAAGCACTTTGGGTAATGAAGACCGCATTAATAAAGTATTGGCCCAGCAAGATACGATATTAGACAACTTAGACAACGAAGTTGATTAGGGTCGCGCTAAATTTAATGCTATGGCTGAAACTCAACAAACCATGGCTACTGGTGCTAACAAGGCTAGCATTGCCATTGAAGGGCTAAGACAAAAATTACTTTATATTTTTAGTTTCTAGACTATTTGGTTAAAAATAAGGCAAGAAATTAGAAAGACATTTACTGATATTCAAAACATAGATAAAGCCTTTGGTTCTATCGCCATGGTTACTGATAAAACTGTTAAATAGATGTGGAGTTCTTATGAACAGTACGCTAACATGGCTGAAAGATTAGGTTAGTCTACAACAGACGTTATCTAGGCATCAGCCCTTTTCTATCAGCAAGGTCTTGATACAAATGAAGCCTTACAATTAACAACTGATACTATGAAACTTGCTACATTAGCGGGTTCAGATTTTAGTACAGCTACAAAAGAAATGACTTCTACACTTCATGGTTTCAATATGGAAATGAATGAAGGTTCTCATATCACTGACGTTTACTCAGAACTTGCTGCACACGCAGCCGCATCTGTTGATGAAATCGCAAAAGCTATGGAAAGAACTGCGGCTATCGCGAACTCTGCTGGTATGAGTTTTGAAAATACAGCCGTATTCCTTACTCATATGCTTGAAACCACTCAGGAAGGTGCAGAAAACATTGGTACATCTTTAAAAACCATTATCGCAAGATTTGGTGAATTAAAGAATAATGTTTCTGATGTAGAAGGTGATATGGAAAGTATAGACCTTAACAAAGTTGATAAGGCATTAAAATCTGTAGGTATTCAACTTAAAGATGAGAATTTACAGTTTAGAAACCTTGATGAGGTATTACTTGAATTATCTAGCAAGTGGTCATCATTAGACCGTAATACTCAACGTTATATAGCTACAATCGCGGCTGGTTCAAGACAACAGTCTCGTTTCCTTGCTCTTATGGAAGGCTATGATAGAACTGCAGAACTTATAGATACTGCCGCAAACTCAACTGGTAAAGCTAATCAGCAGTTCAGCAAATATTCTGATACGGTTGAATATAGAATAAATAAAATAAAAACTTTATGGGAAGAATTTAAAGTTTCAATTGTTGATAATGAACTTTGGAAAGATTTACTTGACCGCTTAACACATGTCTTAGAAAAGCTGTCTTCTTTAAATCTTAAATAGACACTTACAACTTTAGGTACTGGTATTATAAGTACGGTTGGTTTCGTTAAGCTACTTACAAAATAGCTTACAGATGGTATCGGCGCGACTTCAAAGTTACTTGAATAGAAACCATTAACCATTCCTATAAAACTTCCAATGGGAGCTATTACAAAATAGCTAGAAAATGTTAAACAAAAAATAAGATTAACAATTTCTGACGCTTTGTAGACAATGACTATTGGTACAAATGCCCCGGCAAGTGGAGATTTATTTATTAAGCAATATGCGGAAGGTTTTAAAGAACTTAATGTTTATTCAGATAATGCACTTCATTCTTTAATAGATTTTCACAACACAATGCTTGCGACAGGCCAAACTACATAGGGCTTTGCTTCTTGGGTTAATGACTTAAAAAATAAATTAGGTCTAGCTGCCTTGTCAGACGAATAGTTCGCAGAAGCTCTTAGAAAAAATGTTATCGTGGCTACGGCTGCTGAAAAAGAGATAAATAAATTAAATAATTCGGTTGGTAGAATAGAGCAAACTCTTCACACTGGAGCCCAAGGACTTAAAGTAACGGGTAAACAACTTATGTCAAGTTTAGCTATGCCATTATCAACTTTAGGTATGGCTCTCACTAGTGTTGTAAGCGGAATAACAGATGCTGAAACAGCTTTTAAAAATGCTGGTATTATGTTAATTGCCTCTTTAGTTCCATTGATTCCTTAGTTATTTATTACTGGTGAAGAAATGGGTACAGCTCTTGCCGAAGGTGCAGCAATTGGCTCAGCAGGTTTATCTGTAATAGTTGGAGCAATTTCTGCGGCATTAGCTTTTATTGGATGGGGAATTGCACACGTAGTAAAGAGTCAGTAGTTTAATTCTATAGAAAAGAAACTTGAAAGAACTAAAGCAGCGGCTGAAGAGTTAGAAGAACTTACTTAGGTAAAATCAGATGAAGCCAAAAATGCACAAGAAGAAGCTGATAATGTTGAGGAAATAAAGAAAAGATATTAGGAACTTAATGGTGTAGTTATTAAGACAGAAGAAGAGCAAGAAGAATATAACAAGTTAATAGAAACAATAAGAAATGAATTTCCTGAAATAGTAGAATATTATAATGAAATAACCGGTGAACTAAGAATCCAAAATGATTTGTGGGACGACATAATTGAAAAAGCGGATACTCAAGCAAAAAATGCTAAGAAAACTGCTTATATAACAGCTATGTCAGAGCTTGGTGCAAAGGAAAGATTAATAGCAAATCCGGATGATACCAATTTCAATAAAATGTCTACAATTGCTAAAGAAGCTGGCATTAACAATACTGCTCGTTTAAAAGATGTTGTAAAAAATTCAGAATTACCAGAGTATTATTTAGACTTTGTAAAAGCCATAATGGAAGAAGCCGGCGGGGACGTAACACTTGCATAGGCTTTACATAGTGCTGATTATTTTACTGATGAACTTAAAACACAATATGAAAATGTATTAAGGATTTATAATACTAGTTTATAGACAGAGATTGAAAAATTTAATTCACAATATGATGCAACATAGGCTTCAAAATTAGCGCCATTAATGGATAATTCTCTACTTATGGCTTAGGCTGTTCAGCAATCTACTGAAATTGCTGAATAGGAATATTCAATAAGTGATTTTGATTTCAATACTATAAAAAATCTTTATCCAGAAATGGTTAAGACTCTTGAATTGACTAAAGATAACTGGAAAGAAAAGGATGTTGAAATTGAACAGTGGCTAAAGAACTCCGATGCCATTGATGCTTACTTAGATACTTACGAATCTCTTACAGAAAGTGAAATAGAAAGCTTTAAGAAATTTGATGAGGAATGGGTAACTTATACTAAAGAATAGCTTGAAAAAGAAAGTGGAAAGCTATCTAATTCAATAAAAGATGCTACTCTTGAAATTGTTTAGGACAAAACCAAAGAACTTAAAGATAAAATATTAGAGAGTAGTTTATTAGTTCCTCTTAATGCAACTTACCAAGAATTATAGAATATTTATAATAGATACCAAAGAGTAAGTGAAGCAATTGGTTCTGAAAAAGCAACAGGCTATTTCCATCAAATACAAAATACTGGTTACAACTCTAAAATTCAAGATGTATTAACTTCAATAGATTTTACATAGTTAGATTCTTCAAGTTACACAAAGACCAAACAAAAAACGATAGAGGGTATAGCAAATGCCTTAAAAGAAGCAAACCCTTCTATTAAAAATGCTGCGGAGAAAGCTGCTGATATTTGGCAAACTGAAATGGAGCGCGGCATAAGTTATGGTATTATAAATGGCATGGGCGTAGCCAGTGAAGCCGGTGTTGACCAAATGCAAGAAGATGCAGAAAACGCTATTAATAGTATTTCTGAATCATTTTCTGGTATTACAAATGCGCTTACAGAATTTCATAAAAAAGGTTTCTTAACTCCTAATAATTTTAAGAGTATAAGCAAAAATCTTCGTGAAATTGGTCTTGACCCTAATACTTTCTTAGATTATAATACTCGTTCAATTAAAGATGTTAATGATTTAACATAGGCCTATAAAGACCAAATTGCAGTAGAAATTGCTAAAATGGAAACTGATTTATCTGTAGCTGAAAATTAGCTTTTAATAATGAAAGCTACTTAGGCAACCACAGACGCAGAAAAAGAAAGCATTAAGCAAAAAGAAGCTGGCATAAAAGCTTTAAAATCAACTATTGAAGCTATGAAAGGTTATGCAGATGGAGCTTATCTTTATATAGATGAAGCCCTTGCTACAACTATGGAAGACGAAACTGATGCCGAGAAAAATACCAAGAATTATGAAAAAGCTTTAGAAGACTTAGCCAAGGCACAAGAAGATGTTGCTGATAAGCAGAAAGACCTTAATGAAAAAATTAAGGCTTACAATGACTTATTAAATGGCTCAGAAAATCGTAAATCAAGTCTTGATAACCTTTATAACTATAACGAAGCATTAAGTTCATTTAATGATGAACTTTCTCGCGCGAAAGATATAGTAGAGGATGCCAACACTATTGACTCTGCTATTGATGCAATAAACAGATATGGTGCAGCAACAAAACAACTTATTGCAGAAGAAAAGGCAAAACAAGAAGCAATTAAAGCTGGCCTAAACAATTATGGTAACATGATTGAAAATGGCACATATGCTTATACCAACTCTCAAACTGGTGAAACAACTAATATTAACTTTGGCAACTATGCTCGTAAAGATTCAAGAACTGGTAAATATATGCTTGACCAGAGACTTCTTAATGAAGCTCGTTTTGGTGATAAGTTTAAAGACCTTATTGAACAGCAAGTTTCTGAATACAATAAGTATGCCGATGAATTACTTAAATCTGAGGATAACGTAAGAAAGGCAGAAAAAGACATTCAGAAAGAACGTGAAGACGCTTTAAAGAAATATGTTGCACTTGAAACACAGCTTGCAGAAGCCTTAAAGAAACAATATGAAGATGAGGTTAACGACCAAAAATCTAAGTATGATGATTTAAAGAAACAAGATGACGATTATCTTGATGCTCTTAAAGACGCTATTGACAAACAGAAGAAATTAAGAGAACAAGAAAATAAGTGGGAAGAACTTGCACAGCAAGAAAAGAAACTTTCACTTATGCGCCGCGATACATCAGGAGCAAATGCAAAAGATGTAGCAAGCCTTGAAAAAGAAGTTGCTCAGTCTAGAGAGGAAATGCTCAATGATGCTATTGACAACGTAGTTGATAATCTTGAAAAGCTTTATGAATCACAAGAAGAGCTTCGCAACGAAGAAATGGAACTTAAAGAAGCTATTGTTGATAATACTGCATACTGGAACGCAAAAGCAGAGTCTATGATACAGAGTTTTGATAATGCTGAAGAATATGCTCAGTATATCAGTTCTATTTCTAAAGAATATGCTGATATGACATTAGCTATGCAATAGGAAAAATTAGCAGAATATGCTAATACCTATGAAGAAGCTACTGAATATATGGCGTTATAGGCGATGGATGCGGCTACCGAAACTGGTGATTATATTGTTGAAATGACAACAGTAACCGGACAGGAAGTTACAAATATTGTTAATTAGACTGGAGAAGCTTTCACACAGGAAGTCATTAGACAGTTTAATGAAACAACAGAAGCCTTTACAGAAGATATGAGGAAAGCTGCTGAAGCTATTGATGCCGCAAATAAAGCATTACAAGAAGCTTATGAGAAATTGGCTGATTGTGCGGCAAAAGCTGATGAATTAGCTAATAAGCTTGGGGCCGGTGGACAAGGTGGCGGTGGCTCTACTAACCCTGGTCATGCAGAAAGTGATTAGTTTAATGCTTCACCAGTTCCAAGTGAGGCCGATGTTGGAACTATTGTGAACACATTAATTGGCGGCTACAATCGTGGCGCTGGTGTAGACAAGGTAGATAAATTAATTTAGGACCTCTTCGCGGCAATGGGCGACCCTTCTAGCAAAATGTTTACTACCGACATGATGAAAAAGATGTATGAGGAAAATTATTAGGCTTATTGGCAACTCACCGATTTCTTAGGTTTAACTCATAAAGATAGATACAATTATGGACTTGCCGCCGTTAAAGCATCTTCAAAATTTAAGTTGCTTACAGGACCTAACAGATTCGCAGAAGGTGGACTTGTAAACTACACTGGCCCAGCCTGGGTGGATGGTTCATATTCAAAACCAGAAGCCTTCCTTTCAGCAGAAGACACAGCAAGAATCGGTGAAGCCGCAAAAATCCTTGCTGACCTTCCTTGGCTTGGTAGCAGCCCTACACAAAACATCACCAATAATCGCGGCGGAGACGTAGCTGTAGAAATTAATCTTAATATCGACAAGCTTGCATCTGACGTAGATGTTGATAATATGATAGAACGTGTTAAAAAAGAAATTGTAGAAGTTTCAAGACCTATTGGTTCACCAACTATCTTACAACAGAATTAATTTTATAGAGTCTGACTCATGTAGTCAGGCTCTTTTCTTTTATTGGATAAAAACACAGTAATGACTACATAATATTAGACAGGAATCAAAATCCTTTAAGTGAGGTGAAATACATGAGAACAAGAGATTTTTAGGGCTTCCGTTTTGGTAATATCCACACTTCTGATTTAAACTTAGAAGTGGTAAGTTCTTCAAGTAAATACGAAAATAGAACACTCCCATCTGCGAACGATTCCGTAGTAGACGTTCCGGGCGGCGATGGACAATACTATTTTGGTTCAGTTTATAAGAATAGAGAATTTACTTGTAACGTAGCTTTTGATAGTGTTTCTGAAAAAATCTATAGAAAGATACGTCAAATTTTTTCTACCGATAAACTTCAAGACTTAGTATTTGACGAAGAACCTTATAAGACATGGAAGGCAAAACTAAAAGGAAAGCCTGAATTTAAATCAATATGTTTTATAAACAAAGATACAGGAGAAAGAGTTTATAAAGGCGACGGTAAACTTACTTTTATTTGTTATTTTCCTTATGCACTGGGAAAAGATAAATATATAGTAAGGGCGGCTGACTATTACATCACACATACTCCTGAATGTATTATCAATCAAGGACAAAAAGATGAAACGTTTGTTAAGAATGATACATTCAACTACTCTCCAATCGACCCCAATGTAAAATATCATTATAATGTTTCTCCAAACAATGACCGTGACCCAATACACAATAACAAGGATTACAGTTATAGTCCAAATGATGGCGTGGTATGGAAGACTGGTTTTCCGACTACAGAACAGGTTTAGTTAGGAGAATTATTCTTTGATACTCCAGATGGCGAAAAGACAATTGTAGATGTACGCAACTATTGGAGTAATGTTCCTCAGTGGCAAGGCACAGCCAAATTACTAACCACACCTACTCTTGATTATGACCAAGAGCTTATGTATATGCCGCAATATTCTAAAACAGATTATATAAACATGGAACTTGGCTTTATAAACGACAGACCAATGATTGGTTCACGTATTCTTGTATATAATCCGGGCGATTTACCTGTAGATTGGGAACTTCGTTTTGATGAAAATAAACGTAGTTTTTGGTCATGTCGTGGCGGCATAAAATTTAGAATAAGACGTTTCAATGTTGAACGTTTATCAATCGGAAATGCTGTTGATTGGTGTGGACTTACAACCTACAAAAAAGAAGATAATGAACCATACAAATATGGAAATCGTTATTTCAAGCGTAGACATCTAAACAAATATGAAGTTGCACAGCGTATTTTAGATGGTGAAGATGTTGATAATAAAATCAATTGCTCTATTGAAGATGGCAATTCCTATAATTACTATTCCGCAGAAGAAATCAGCGAAAAGATTAAGCAAGGTATCTTCCCGGCGGACAAGTGTTTTGATGTAAGAAAATATCCTTATTCTTCTGAGCACATCTATTCAGAACTTAGTTCTGCACAGCAAGAAGAAGTATCTACTAGTACATCAAAAGCTTTTAATTTACATTTAGCTGACTTTTGGAATGACTATATAAGCATAGACACTTTGCAAGACCTTAAAGATTTCCATCCAAAACATTGTTACTATGTTGAACCTATTCCGCGCGAAAAGTTAGGACACTTTATTAAATTGTTCTACTGGCAGACAATTCAGTGGAGAGGAGACCAACTCCCTTATGGAGAATGGGTAGGAACAATGCGCTGGCTTGATATGATGCCAGAGGGTATGTTTACTCTAGGAAAACCAAATGAGAATGGAAAATATGACAAAATAATTGTCAATGAAATTAATAATCCATTACTTAATTTCTTATCTATGTTCTTGACCTTTACATTTGACTCTGAAAGCAATGTTCTTACTATCACTGGTGACAATACTGCTTTTAGAGAAATCTATCAGGCTCTTGACTATGAAAAAGGAATAGCCTTTGCAGAAAGGTATGAAGAGCTTTACAACGAGTGCGTAGATGAAGAGGAACAATATGAACTGTACTGGAGTACACTGAAAGACCTTCTTCGTTGTTTTGAGCCTATTCTTGAAACAACAGATGAAGATGTCGAATCCTTTATTGATTCTTACATTAACCATCCATCTGAATTTATAGGCACAGACTTCCGTGATTATAATTACGATGATGAAATTCTAAATGGTTATCGTATGCCGGGCTGGATAGCAAGCGATTATCTTGAAATTGACCAAACTCAACTTTCGGGAGTTGCTTTAATAAAAGAATATTTCGCGGCAATTGACCAAGATGCCGATAATGTGTTTGTTGGTAAGAAGGTTCAGTACACAAAAGAGAGCCGCGATAAATTGATAGAAAAAGGTTTAAACAATTTAGTTAACAAACTTGATTCTACCATTGGAATAAATGGTTTCTTAAATGATTTATTAGATGATTACTATTATGTAAACTCTAATGAACATATGCTATACACAACAGCAAATCCTTATGGAATGGAATTCGTTTACAAACCAAATAAAGTAATCATGAACGAAGCCATTACAAAGGGTAAGTGGTTTAAGATTCCGCCGGGATGGTCATTAATCAGTGTTGAGCCTGTTGTAGATGAATCTCTTTGGGGAGGAAAACGTTGGGAAGATGCGAGACCTTTTGACTGGGGTTACGGAGCTGACGAAGACGGCAACAAGCGAGAAGTACAGCAGTTATTTGACTACATCTACGAAAAGGCAAAGACTGAGTTTTTCAACTTAATACCACAGGAAGACTGTGAAGAGATTTTGCCGGCATCATATAGAGTATCTGATTGTCCGGATGAACTTTTTAAGTTTAACGCTTGGTATGCTGATAAGATTGATATGGCAAATCAGCAAAACAATTATTTTGCCCTATCATTATACCATAAACTCAGAAACGATGCTGAATATGAGTTTTTAAAAATTTTAAACAGTTTATGGAACACCATAGCTCCATTCTTTAAATGGACTTCTCAAAAGGGCATTTGGCTCGACCCTGATACAAATGAACCACCATCTAAGGACGATTACGATATTACCGGACTTCCTCTTAGATGCATTAATGGAGATATTAGTGACTGGTGGTGGTATGCTTGTAACTATTTATGGGCAAACTTCCCTCCTTTATACTGGGCTATGGCAGACATGTTAAATAAAATACAGATTAAATACACACCTTTATTCTACTAATGTGAGGTGATTAAATGGCAATTTAGAAAAGACCATATGAACTTTCCGTATGGGTTGAAAAGTTAAATGGTAGTGGTTCTAAAGCCGAAGAGAAAGGAATAATCATTGGTGCACATGACATGGACTATCCGGGCAAGGCGACCGGGGTAACAATCACAAGAGAGCTGAAGGGAAGCAAATCCCTCAGCTTTCAAATGGTTGATAAATATTTTGACCCTTTTGTTGGGGACTATGTACACAATGATTTTATAGATATGCTTTCTTCAGAGGTTAAAGTAAAACTTAATTATAAAGATAAATGGCATGAATTTACCATTAAAGGCGTAGATGAAAAGAAAGTATTACATGGTGTTATCAAGACTTTTACTTGCCAAGATGCTTGTATAGATGAACTTGCGAGAAATGGTTATGGCATCACCTACGATACTGAATTATATAACAACGTTGAAGAAATTGGTGATTTTTCGCGCGGAACTTTAAAGGATAGTATTTGGAGATATGCACCAGAAAATAACTGGGGTGACTTCACAGAATTTAAGGAAGAACGTTTATTCAAAATTCCAATAAGCTGTTTTGGCGGCGCAATCAATGCACACAGACTATCATTCAGATTAGAGGAAAAACAAATTGAACGTATTCGCCGCGAAAAAGGAACAGATAAAATTACTAATGCTTACACAGATGAATCAAGAATAGTAGAACTTAGCGATGACCTTGCAAATACTACATTCTGGGATGAATATACAGATGACGGTGTAATTAACCACCTTGACAAAGAATATGTTTCAGACGTAGCTAATGACGGTTTTATTTATGTACCATATTCATGTTTAAGCTTCTGTTATGGCCAAGATTCAGAACCAGATTTTTCCGACACCGTTAAGTACGATAGAGCGGCTACAGAAACGGCAATAGAATATAATGGAAAGCTTTTACTTGCTCCCCCAAGCGTAGACCCACGAACAATCATCCAATTCTACGCCATTCCATCAGACGCTATACTCGAACTTGACGAAGACGGGGTAATCCTCAATAAAGAATATACCTACTACATGACCCTTGCCGAATGGAACAGGGCAATTACATGGAGTAAGTTATGGTACATCTTCGAAGATACTCATTTGGTTCGCGGCGAAGTATTAGGTTCAGCAGACATTGATAGTCCATATATTAGCCATACATTCAAGTATCTTAAGAACGATACAGCAGACCAAATCCTTGACTCAGACTTTGAATCAAGAGGTAATAGATGTGTTTGGTATGAAGGCTATCTTAGTGATGTTAATGACCACACTTATGTAAAAGGTAAGAAGTTCTCTATCACAAATAGAACAGCCGCAAATATTTCAGAAGAAATTGACCAATATGCAACGGTTTATAACTGTAGAGCAGACGAGTTCACAAATGAATACAATAGTGAAGAATGGGATTTCGCGGCAGAACCAAAGACATCAGAAGATAAGTTCTATCGTGTATGCTCTAAAATAGCAACAAGACAAATTGTTCCACAGCTTGCAAGAAATCTTGTACAGAATGGTACAGACATGGACTCGGTAGATGGCTGGTCTGCAATGTCCTACTTACAGGAAGACCCAATGTTTATTACACCTACAATAACTCATAAGGGTTTAAAGTACAGTGAGGATAATGAAAACATTGATAGCTCAGTTCTTGTTTATAATCCGGCTCAGGCTCAGATTGGTTATAAATGGTCTGTTGGTTATACTGGCAGTTTTGACCCAAGAGTGCGTAATTCAGATGCAGAACTTGGTATTATTACTTTCATGTACGAAGGCGTTAAATATCCTTGGGATGGTAACAATGCCGTTGGTTGGTGTGACCTTAAGAGACGTATTCATGATGACTTAATTGGTTTTATTCAGGAATCACAAAAAGAACATAATAAGCCTTTAGATATTTATGCAATTGGTATGAGCATTTATTACAAAGGTTATCCGGAAAAGATTATCAATGGTGATTTAGCACCAGATACCTCTCAGCCGCAAATTTATAAGTATTTATGTGATAAGAACGACTTTGTTTACAAGGCACTTAAAAATTCTGGTCTATTTGTATTTACTGAAAGAACAGACGTTATTGCATATGCTGAAATGACTGATGGTAAAATTCAGTATGATACAGAAACAACTTACTACCAAAAGAACCCAACACAGAACCAGTTTAATCTTAAAAGAAATGATGCTGGCGATGGCATAACAATAGTACACAAAGAGGGTACGATTTCAGAAGCTGATGGACAAGAAGTTGTAAACTTTGGTATTGTTGGTCAAGAGAAGAAAATCGAAAAAGATAAGATTTATTGCTTAGGTGTTCAGGTATGGGCAACAAAAGAATTCCAAATTAAGATTGGTAAGGGTAGTTTAATCTCAGATGGTAAATATAGCTTGGTTGATTCAACAACACTTACATTTGACCTCGGTCCAACAAAGCCTTTTGAGTATCCAATTCAAGAAGCCGCGCCGCAAGAATCAGATGATAGTGTGATTATTGGTAAAGAAAACTTACCACCTTTAAGATTCATTCTATTCAAGGTTGATAAGGATATTGAGAACCCATATTTTGTAATTGATTCTCCAAAGACAATTACGCTTATGAAGCTTTATTTGTTTGAAGCTTATACAAAGGGTATTGATTGTTTCCCTTCAAATGAAGCAACATATAGATATAGTGGTAGAGATTTATTCTGGCCGCCAAAGGGTAAGGTAGACTTAACATCAGAAGATGGACGTTACCATTACACAGAGTTCTTTACAGAAGAAGACATGAAGAAATTAATAATCTTTGAAGACCAGATTATGCTTGGCTCGACTTACGAATATCAGCAATACTTCATTCAGAGATTAAAGGTGTTTGATGAAGATAAACAGGCTTATATAAAGTGCGACACAATGGGTGCAGAAAAGTTCCTTTCTTCCGATACTGACGAAATAAAGGAAAATGCATTACCTCTTGATGCCGCGAAATATACAGACGAAGATTATGTAATTGAAACAAATTACATTGACCTTAATAAATGTCCTTACTACATTAAAGATGCTGAAATTGACCAGTGCGATTGCGGCAAGGGAACAACTTGTTTCTATCAGAAATTTGGTTATTGTCCTCATAGATTTAAAACTGAAAAGCATGATAGACGTATAAGAACATTAAGTGTTGAAAAGTCAAATCGTTTTAACATCATTCAGGAAATTAGCAAAGTCTTTAAGGTTTACCCACAATTCTATGCTGAACATAATCCAAATGGTTCACTTAAGAAAGATGCTAATGGTAACTACATCAAAAAGGTATTTTACATTACTGAAAAAGGTAATGTAAATCAGATTGGTTTCCGTTATGGTAAGAATCTTAAAGAAATCACAAGAAACATTACAAGTGACCAAATTGTTTCAAAGTTGTATGTAATGGATGTAGATAGCGAAATCTCAAAAACTGGTTTATGTTCAATCAAAACAGCAGAAGATAACCCATCAAGAGATAGCTTCATTATTGACCTTTCATATTACATCCAAAAAGGCATGCTTGATAAATATGAGGTTGAACAAGACCTTTATGGTATTAAACCATCTGATGATGAAATCCCGGCTGGATATTTATATCAGCTTGGTTACTACAATAAACAGTATGATGATTTATCTAATAAAATCATTAATCTTCAAGATGCTTCATATACAGAGCTTGAAGCCAATTTGACTGTAAACTATCAGGCTATTATTACATCACAAGAACAAATCCTTAAAATTAAGAAATAGCTCGACAGATATAGAACACAGTATGGTGCAAGTGGTATTGACTATGAAGAACAGCAAGCATATAAGTCATATCTTACAAGATTGGCAGAGCAACAGAGTATCTTAACTAAGTTAATCTACTCAACATTCTATACAGACGGTAAGTGTGACACAAATCCAAATATATGGTCAGAAGATTGTTTCGATGGCGTACCTGCGGCGGAAGATAGTGCAATTGATTTCTTTGGTCATATCACAGATTTTGATGGAAGTAAAGATTATTGGATTGACAAACACTCATATACTTGCGGTATTCTTGGTCAATACAATCAGGAGTATCTCCAAATTCAGCAATGGAAAAGAGAGAGGGCAAGTTACCTTAAACTTATTAACCAAATCTCGGCAGCCTTTTATAAGAAATATGAACCATATCTTAAAGAAGGTACATGGTCAGATGATAACTACTTAACTGACAATGCATATTACTTCGGCGCACTTGACGTTGCGGCGGAAGGTGCAATACCAAAAGTACAGTATGGTATCAGTGTTATTGACCTTGCTCCATTGGGAGAAGAATATGATATGTATGACTTTGAAGTTGCAGACGTTACTTTCGTGGAAGATGAAGAAATTTTAGGTACTAATAAACGTACAGGCTTACCAAACAGACTAAAGGTTCTTATCTCAGCAACAACTGAGAATATAGATGACCCAGCAAGGAATACAATTACGGTTCAGAACTACACAACATCTCTCCAAGATTTATTCCAGCAAATTTCCGCAACAGTTCAGAACTTAACATATAACGAAAATATTTACAAGCGTTCATCAAACTTTACATCATTACAGAATATCAAGAATGATAGCTTATAGGGCGCACTTGATACAAATGAGTTAATGCTTATTAATACTGATGAAGATAATATTCAGGTAGATAGCACAGGTACTCATGGTAGTGATATAAACAACCATGCTAATAAATATAAGTTAAATGGTTAGGGCTTGTTCTTCTCAAATGACGGTGGTCAGCACTGGAGCGTAGGTGTAGGCCCAAGTGGTATCAATGCAGACTATATTAGAGTTGGTACGTTAGATGCCGGCAAGATAAGAATAGCTGATAGTTCATATGTTTATTTCTCATGGGATAAAAATGGTATTTCGGCTTATCGTGACCCGGCTTCAATTAACACAGACTCACGTAATGCTAACGATGCCGCGATATTTAATAAGTTTGGTTTAAGTATTGTTAATAACGGTCATATCAAACTTAGAGCGGGTTATAACTATACTGGTTAGATTGGTTCTGATAAGACAATAGCTACAGAAACTCAGATAGGCGACGAAGTAGGTTTCTACTTATACAATAGCGCCGGACAGGTAATCTTTAGAACAGCCACATCAACAAAGACTGGTGCTGAAGCTTCTCGTGAAACTGCGGCAATTAATCTTGTTGGTGAGATGTTTATTACTAATGATAGTAGTATAAATGTTATTACTGGTTACAAATATAGTAATGAAGTTACTTTTGATAACCAGCAGTATTTCGGTTATGATAGCACAAAACTTGTTACTGGTTTAATCGAAAGTGATATAACTGCAAGTGGTAATACCTACACAGTAATTAGAAGCGGTTTATATAGTGATAATGATTACTTAGCTTATATTTTAAATAATAGCAATCAGTTAGTGAGTGTTACTATTAAGAACTCAGATGATAGTAATTTAATCATTTATACATATGCTTCAAAAACAACTGATGAGGGAGCTTATATTAAAACTCAGACAAATGGTTATTCTAAAGTTGTTAAACAAATTGCAACATTTAATTATGAAGAGGAAGGTAGCTCACTTCTTAAGACCATAAGATATTACTCATTTGAATATTACCAGCAAGGTTTGACATCAAAGCCAATTTACAAGGAAGACAATCTTGGTGTTGCGCAAGGTACCTTCGTGGTGGCAACAACAGTATCTACAGAACCAAGAACCTATAATGACGAAGCAACACAGACAACAAGAGAACCAGTTGTGGCTGATGTAAATTCTAAGGCAGACCCTAATGGTATTATGTACGGAGAAGGTACAAACTTAACCGTTTATGACCAAAGCGGTACTTATTTCAAGACTTACTTAGGTAATGATGAAGCTCCATCAAGTGATGGTTCAGTGGGTTTATACTTAAATAATAAAATAGACCTTAGCGGCAATTCACAAGATGAAGGTACTAAATCAAGTAGATTATTTACTTGTTGTTCAAGCAGTGGCGGCGAAGAACTTAATAATATCTTATCTATTCTCAAAAATGGTTCGCTCTATATTGGTGGTACAATAAGGAATCAATATGATACATCAGGATTAGCTGATAAAATTGAAATTGCAAATGCCGGTATTTATATAGATAACACTGGAAGACTTACTATGGACTTTGGAAATATTATAGGTAACACAGGAGACAGTCTTACAGAATATATTGGTAAACAAATTGCGGCGAATTAGAACGCTCTTGTTCCACTTATGAATAAAATAGCAAGTGAAGCCACATCTGGATTAGCTAGTGCAGACCATTGGCATTGGCTATAGAGTGATAGAATAAGAAATGATAATAGTTCTGGAATAGATGGACAGGGAAGCCAATTCCCTAACACTCAACAGATTTACATCCAAGGAAACGGATATGCCAATGGCGGCTATGTAACATTACGAAATTTCCTTGATTGGATAGCTGCTAACATGAGAATTGCAGATACACGAGCACATTAAGGAGGCAAGGATTATGACATACTCGGCAGGAGATTTAAAAGGATTAATCAATCTTATCGACAAAATAAAAACAAAAACTTTTGATATAAACACTCAATACAAGTTCCTTAAAATATCAAAAGTGGCAAAAGAAGAATTCGAGCTTTTAGGGGAGTAGCAAAGTCTACTCCTCTAGGAGTACGGAGAAAAGGATGCTGATGGTAAATATGTCATCAATGAAGATGGCGGCTTTAAAATCAGAACAGAATTGATTTAGGAATGTGCGGCGAAAGTAAATGAACTTAACACTCACCTTATTCAATTTCCAGACATCTATTTTAGCTTAGATGAATTCGATAATCTTGGCTTCACCCTTGAAGACCTTGAATTACTCGACCCATTTATAAAATAAAATAACCCCGTTCTCAATTAAGAGAACGGGGCTTTCTTTTTAATAGAAAGTTACCATTTCAGTAGCTTTATTATCATGTGCGGCGAAACGTCCTATTAAAATAGCATCCGCTTCGTCTGTCGAAACATTAATATCATAAAGTGATTTAACTATCAACTAAGCACTTTGTTTTCTGTCTGTTCTATACTTACCTTTAACACCACTGTGTGCTCTCCATGTGGCAACCGGAACAATCTTATAAGTAAAACCATTCTCGTAGCAATAATTCATGAGAACACCCTGTAGGTGAGCAAGTTTCTTATAGACTAATAAGTTGGACTATACATCTGCACCGGCATCTTTACCGGTGTATGGCTAGAACTGAATGTCTTCAAAAACAACTAAATCCGGTCGCCATGACTATATCATACTTGCAACCCAACATTTAGTCTTAGCAACCTTATCAACACTGCTTTCACCCTTTGAATCCCACACGCCAAACTTTATCAGCTTTTCATCATCATAAACTGACCAGCCGCTAACGCCTGTAGCCTAATCAAAAGCAAGAACTCTAAAGCCAGCGCTTTTTGGAGCATGGTCTGTCATTTTGAAATACTTATTAGCCTTACAAGTTGGACATTCTTTATGATGTCGCCAGTGACTCATTGTAAAATAGTTATCATGACCATTCGGACATTTAAAATCCATTTGGGTAGCCAAGTTAACATAAGTGTCGGAGACGAGAGTCCAACCCTCATCTTCGACTTCTTTCTTTACCGCTTCATAACTTAATCTCTTACCCATTTACATCACTGTCCTGTTGAACCGAAGCCGCCCTTTCCGCGCTGTGTTGCTCCAAGGTCTTCAACTGTTTCTACTTCGTTCCAGTCAATCATAGGAACTTCATTAAGTACCATCTGTGCGATTTTGTCGCCTTCGTGGATTGTGTAAGGGTCTGCTGTTGGGTCAATGGAAATAATATCTCTGTCACCATCTTCTTTTATTTCGCCCCAAACAACACCATTGGTATTCTGCATAATAACACCAACATTGCCGCGATATTCACAATCAATAGTTCCCGGAGAATTAGGGATTCTCATAGGAGTCTTGTATGACATACCGCTTCTTGGTCTAATCTGAATTTCATATCCAGGTGGGATAGCAACTGCTAAGTCAGTCTTTACAATCTTTGTTTCACCCGGTTTGAACGTAACAGTTTCTGCGGCATAAATATCACAACCAGCGTCGGTAGAGTGTGCATATGTTGGAAGGATTGCCTTATCACTAAGCTTTGTAATCTTAACCTTAATCTTAGGTCTACCACATTCTCTCAACTTCTGATATGCTTCTCTCTGACACTCGAACAAATAAACTAAAACATCTTTCTTTTCCGGTGAAAGGTCTGTGTCAGCCTTAAGTTCATTAATGAAACCATCGAGAATATAAACCTCTTCCTCTACTGTGCTGGCCTCATACATATCCATAAGTAAAAGCAACTGGTCCTGATATTCCTTTGATTCACAACCCTGTTTAATCTTAGCTTTCATAAAAGGGGCGATAAGGGCAAAGTCCTCATCAGGCTTTTCAAACAATTCGAGCATACCTTCATCAATTGCGCCTTTAAATTCTTCTCTTAAATCCATTCAAAAATACCTCCATTAATATCATCTATTACTCCAAGTTTAGCTGCTTCATTTGCATCGAAAAACCAGTCGTCTTTAATATGTTCTTCATATGCATCCTCAGAAATTTTTGAATTATCAAGAATAATCTTTCTTGTCTTTCTAAGGAGTGTGTTCTTATAGAACTGAACAGCCTGATTAAGTTTGTGGGCATCGCCCATAAATCCGGCCATACCTTCGTGGAAAAGATATGTTGAATTTTCAGTACCAAATCTTTTCTTGCCGCAAAGAGTAATAAGGAAAGCAGCACTATATGCTTCACCAATTACATGAGTATAAACAGGAGTTTTTGAACTCTTAATAGCGTCGATGATAGCAAGTGCTTCCATCATGTCGCCGCCCTCGGAATTAATGAGAATATGAATTGGTCTTCTATCCTCGGCGTTAATACCTCTGTCCTGAATATTCCATGCAATAATCTTTTCAATAATTTCTCTTGATGTGCCATAGCTTCTCTCGGTTGCACCAACGATTTCTCCAGTAAGCCAAATGACTCTTTCTTTAAATGAAAGAATATCAATTACCTCGTTTGAGCCAATACAATCATCTTCAGTAAGTAAAGCTGATTCATCAACTTCCTGTTCAATAGCATCGTATAGTGCTTCCATTTCTTCGAGAAAGTCTTCCTTTGATTTTAAAGAACCGTCTTCATTCAGAATATCTACATTCATATCTTCACTCATTACTTTCTGCCTCCTTAATCTCTTTACGTAAGTCTTTTATTTCTTTAACGAGCTTTGGAATTCTCGGATTTAAAACAAAAGTGGATAAGTCAATACTATTCAAATCCTTTTCTAATTCACTTAACTCAAATTTTAATACTTCTAAAGTTTTTGACATTTTCTTCACCACCTTATGTATATATTATACCATAATTTTACTTAAAAGTAAATAGTTCTTCTTTTAACTCAGAATAAGATATGGTAGTAGGATTCTGATATAACAAGCGATAGTATTTAAAGTTCTGCCATTCGGATTGTTTCCAGTTATCGCCGCAAAAGTTAACAAAACTTTCAGTGGTGGCGGAGTTGCACCATTTTGTTAATAGGGATTGTGAGTGATTAAACGAGTGATAAGGAACTTGATTACCAGTGTTTTTAAGTAATAAATATTGTGCAAAAATTTCTTCCTCTGTGAGTTCTGTATCTGAAAAAAGACCTTGTTTAATACTGCCGCAAAAATCTAACTCATCTTTTTCAAAAACTTTAGGAAGACGAATACGAGTAAAACGACCATAGTTGCTATGTTCTACTAGGAATTTTAAATCTTCTTTTCGCGGCTCTAGAGGATGAACAAAATCAACAGTCTTATCAAAATAAGTAAAAGCATCGCACCAGTCCTCTTCTAAGAAAAAATCATAGTCGTTTATAAAATAGTGGTCACCCTGTTTACAAGTAAAATCTTTATCTCTCCAACTCACTAAACCATTTCGTTTTATTTGTGTGTATGTTCCTTTATCTTTGATGTATTTTTCGTTAATATCATATGGTGTGAAATTTGGCGGCAAGTTTATAACATCGGGATTTTTCAATCCACTTTCGCCGCAAAAACCATAACCTAAAAATGTTCCGGTATCAGAATTAATTACCAGGGATTTTGGTATCTGTAACTTAGGATTTTCTTTGAAATAAAAGATTTGAGAATAGAAAGACCCTTTGTCATTCTTCTTCATAATGGCCGGATAACAGCCTTGCTTAATTAAATAATTATAAACCTTCATAAAGGGAAGGCTTATTGAAAAGCTCCTCCCATGAAAAAGGTCAATGTCATATAATCCTATCAATAATTATCCCTCCTATTAGTCCAGCACAATTCTTTCTGTAGTGTACTGTGTTATAAATCCCTTATCGTCCATTTCCTCTATCTTCGTGAAAAGTGGGAAAGTTGTGGATTTATATTTCTTTGGAATGAATGTGTCATCACGCTTCATGCCCGTGATGATTAACTTAGTACCTCTCTGGAACCACGACTTTTCAACTACAGTTTTCTTACCATCTGCATTAACGTGGCTAATCTGCTTATCCATTTCTGCAAACTGGTTTTTCCAAACCTTAACTGTAACTACTCCGTCCGGGGTAAGTAAGATAACTTGTCCTTTATCTTTATTCTTGTCTACTACAGTACCAGCAATTCTGCTTATCTTATAAATAGCAATTTCTGTTCCATCGTCTGTTGTGATAGTTCTTGATACATCTGAATCTTTGATTGTATTATAATTTGTAACTGAGTAAACATCGTTTCTAAGACTCTTAAGTTCATGGTCATGATAATAGAAACCAAGACTATCCATTTCCCACTTACTAACACTACCAGCGGCATACTTATTATATGTTTCCATATATAAGGTGTCATTAAGTGTATTGAGAATGTCATCGTGATTTTCTTTTATCCATACCCTTACCAAATCCATATTTACATCATAAATTTTCTTCCAGTCCTTTTCTTTGATTTTTGCCACTGAAGCGTCACCATTGATTTCATAATCATAAAGTTTAGCTTCGTCAAAGTTTTCAAGATAGAAGTCTAAGCAAACCTTGTTAAGAGTAATTTCTCCGTCCTTTTTGAAGTTTTTATTAATGTACTTATTAAAGTTAAATACTCTCTTTTCAAAGGCGAGGTCTTCAGGAATAAGGTTCTTTTCGCACAACATATTCATATTCTGAAGGGTGATTCTCTTCTTTTGGTCAGAGATTGATTCAATGAACTGTTTCATTATATCTTCGCGGCTACCGAAACAGTCAAAAGCTCCTGACTTAATGAGATTTGTCATCTGTAAAACATTTGTCTTAACCTTGCTTCTAAAATCATCAAAACTTGCATATGGACGATTCTTAATGATTTCTTCAATAAGTGCATTACTAATTCTTGTGATGCCACGGAAACCACAGTAGATTGTGTTTTCTTCAACGTTTGGAGAGAATGTAAACTTTGATTCGTTTATATTTGGTAAGGAGAACTTAACGTTTCTTGCCATCATTTTACCAATCGCTGTGGCTATCTTACCATAGTCAGCTGATGTGTTCTTTGTTTCAGATTCTTCTTCATCACTATCTTCACTGTCATTAAACTGGTCTTCAAGATTCATTGAGCCAGAGTCAACAATGAGGTTAGCGCAATCCCAGAAGATACTTGGGAACTTTGAATATAAATTCATTTCCTGTAAAGCTATTATTGAGTAGCCGAGGGTGTGACTTAGATTCCTACCTCACATACTTTCGTATGCCATTATAATAATAATGTTGAGGTCTAGACTATACCATAATCCTTTTATAAGGACCCGCTATTATAGTCGTTGAACGTCTATCTTAATTCATTATATTTACGATTCATTCCAAAAGGTTTGTCATAAGATAAGGCTATTAATTTTAATATATTGTTGTGGTTTGAAGATGAGAGGACCCACATTCCGTTATATTCGTTTGGAGTAAAATGTATTTGAATATCTATCATATACATTTTATTTTCTAGCACATCCTTAACCCATTCTAAAAAGTCTTTAGATGCACTATAGATTTTAAAACTTGGTGCACCGTAAGAGGTCGGCGTTACATTACCATCTCCATCTATAATTCCTCTAATGATATAAGGTAAAAACTTTTCTTCTTCCGGGGTTAGAGGAACTCTTCCAAGTTTTAAACTTTTGTTCTGAACAACTCCATACTTTTCTAAATTATTAACTAATGTTTTGTCCGTTAAAATAAGCCTGTATCTGTCTTTGCGCTCGTTATTTGATTTTATTGTGGTATATTTCTTACCTATCGACTCTGATAAAAATTTGATACAATCCTCATCTGTTAAATCAATTCCAGCATCATATCCTCGGGTTGTAATATATCCGTCTGTCAACATTAATCCCAAGAAGTATGCATCAAAATGACTATTGATTCCATCAAAAGTGTAATTATACCCTTTTCTGTTAACACGAGCTTCTTTTATAATTTGCTCATATTCTTCGCCGCAATGTTTTTTTACTTTATCTATTATAGATTTCTTTGTGGCGAAACCATATTTGGACATTAAATCTTTTACAGGAACTCCATCCATGTATTCTTTTACTAGTTGAAGTTCTTGTTCGTTTGATAATTTTTTGTATCCCATAGTAAGCACCTCCTATAAATTTGTAGTATTTTTAGAAGGTAAATACAATAAATTAAGACATTTCGCTGCGTTTGATTATCCAATCCTTAGTGATTTTACCATACCGTTCCCGTTACTGAACGCCGCAAAAATATCACTATTTTTGTTTGGTTACTAAGGCTCTAAGGAAGTCCCCGCAGTTTAAGCGATTTTTTTCTATATATTACTATATAGGGTTTCCATCTATTTAAAAACCATATCCTCTTGAAGCACCCACACAAACCTGCCATACATATTTGCAGAAGTTTCTATCAAGATTCTGTTCTTCCATTCTCTGATAGAACTCTTTTTCAAGTTCTAAGAAAGCGGCTGGATTTTTCTTTGCAACCGACTTTCTAAGTTTATCGGCCCATGCAAGACCAAATCCACCACATTCCGGTAACTGAACCAAGCTCATAAAACGTTCCTGTGATTCACACATGCCGCTTGATTCTAACAAATAAGGTTCGAGAAGTTTTTGTTTGTCCTTTGATACTCCCCACTTATCCATTTCCTTGTACCACTCATTGATGTTTTTCTTAAATCTTGCGAATTTATCTACTGGCTGCTCTGCGCCCTTTTCAGGAGCCATCAGTCTGATAACCGAATTAAGAGTTGCCAGTTCTTCAAGAGTTGTTGGCTTAACTGCCGCGATACCCTTAATACCTGACTGCTGTTCCATTTGGAATAAAGATTCAATCTTGTGTTCGTGAATGAGTTTCCACATTTCTGGGTCATCTCTTTCAATCTTATAAACGCCAATTGTATCTTCATAACGCTGTCTAAGTGGAAGCATTGGGTTGATGTAACCATACTCACCAAGTAAATCAAGACAAGCTCTCATACGGTCAAGTGCTTCAATTGAGAGAAGGTCAATCTTAATAAGACTCACTTCCTCCAAAGTGTGAAGGTCATACTGTGTGATAACGTCACCGTTGGAAGTCCTCATAAGTGCCGTTGAGTTTACAATCGGTTCATCATAAAAGATTACGCCGCCAGCATGAGAACCAACACCACAGCAAAGTCCGGCTATATACTTGGCAACCTTCCAAACTTCTGCATACTTTCCATCCATAAGTTCTTGGAACTTCTTGTCTGGTAGAATGTCGTTTTCTTCGTCGCCATAATATGTCTGTTCAAGTGTTCTCTGCTGACCACGGTCTGCCTTAATGAATGATGCTAAGTAGCTTGCCTCTTCAGGAGATACACCTAAACCACGACAAGCTGTGAGTATTGCTGACTTGGCTTTTTCAGTTCTGATTGTAAGAACCTTTGAAACTCTATCTTCTCCGTATGTGTCCTGGAAAGCCTTGTAAACCTGTGGTCGCTTTCCTCCTTCTATATCCGTATCAATCCTTGCTACCCTCGGTTTCCCGATATTTCTTAGGGGAGTAGACTATACCATCAACCGTTCTGGCTGGGCTATTATAGTCGTTGAACGTCTATCCTCAGTATCAACTGAGATATTTCGCTGCGATTGATTACCCAATCTTTAGTGATGTTACCATACCGTTCCCGTTACTGAACGCCACACAACCGTCGCCGCCATTTTTAATGGTAAGATAGAATCTTAATTGTGCTTGGTTACTAAAGCTCTAAGGGCTTCCCCGCAATTTAAGCCTTTTTCATTACCTCTTCCAAAGTAATGGGACTATTGAAACTTCTTTTTGCAATTTCATATTTTCTATCGAGATAATATTTAGCATCTTGATATAACGTTTTTTCAAGATACGTAGATTCTTTTGTGTTATAGGCTAAGTTATAAATGGTTTTATCTTGATAAATGTGGTAGTTTAATTTTAAAAAATTCGCTATGTCAGTTAGAAAGTCATAAGTTCCACATATCCGGATATTTGGATAATCTTTTCTTAAAGATCCATCTCCGTCTATATAACCTCTGATAAAATCTTCCTTAAACTGTATGTCTGGAAGCCTATCTAATTTTTTAGACTTGTGTTCAACTACTCCCCACTTTTCAAGGTCGGCAACAATTTTATTATTGCCAATAAGTAATCTTACATAAGGTGTACCCGGCTTGTAGCCTGAATCATTAACTTTATAACTGTGAATTTCACCATTATAGTTCAGAAACTATTTAAATTTTTCTAACCACGCTTTATCTTTTTCGGCAACTGAAATTCCAAATTTATTAGTATACTTAGTTTTAGTAATAAAACCGTCACTATACATTACACCAAGCCAATATGCTTTTTCAGGAGTATTTATTTCTTCAAAAATATCCTCAGAAATTGTATAGCCTAATGTATTTCTGCGTGCCTCCGATAAAGTTCTTCCGCTTTCTCCGTAAGCATTTAGGATGTTTTTTATCGTACTTGGATTACATCCCCATAACTTACCAAGCTTCGCCATACTATAACCTTGCTTATATAAATCAATTATCTCTTTTTCTTGTGCAATTGTAAATTTGCAATATGAAAATCTTTTTTCTTCCATTATTTTACCTCCTTTGATGGTGCTAAACGCTACCTCTCAATATTAGTGTAAATTTCGGGAAGAAAAATCAAAAAGTTTTAATCTTTAATCCAACACAGACGCTCTTTCAGAATGTAAGAATCTCCAGTATCTAAGTGGAGCTTTTTCTCTAAGAGGATTAACCTGAATAATATCAAGCATATAAAGAAGTAAGAATCCACCGCCCGAACCTCTTGAACAGCCAACCAGTGAGTTACCCTTTTCCCAAATTACTCGGATGTAATCTCTCATGTTTAAAAGGTAAGCTGACCACTGTGTATTCTGCTTTTCACTTGAAACTCGGATGGCTTCAAGGTTCTTATCCATTTCGGCAAAACATCTTTCATTGTCAAATTCTTCTCTGTTGGACTGAATCTTCTTTACAAGTGCGGCAGCCATATCTCTATCTGGCTGATGTGGAGAATGATAGAAGTAAGATAACTCTTTAATTTTTCCGGCAAACTCTTCAAAATCTGTATCTGTTATCTTATCAATTGTAAGAGGAAGATATGGAATATGAAGTGGTCTTGTTAAGTCATAATCCTCACACATATCGTAGATAAGCTTTGTGTTATTCATCCACTCACTCACTGTATCCGCGCCGATTGATTCATCCATATATTCATGAATTTCTTCTCTTGACATCATGTAAGTTGATGCATAGAATGACTTAACTTCTCTTTCACCTTCCTGTGCGTTTAAGAACGCTTCGTGAATTGGAGCATCTTCCTTTTTAAGATAGTGAGCATCAAGTGAGATGACTACCGGAAAGTTTACCTCTTCAGCCAGCATTTTATAAACTCTATTTACGGCAATCTGTTCTTTATTGAAAGAAGGCTGAACTTCTAAGAAGAAATTCTCTTTGCCGCAAATATTAGATATAATCGCTATCCACTGTTTCATCTGTGCATATATATCTTTGTTCTGAGTCTGAGAAAAGATTAATGCTTTCTTCGCAAGTGCAGAACCAAGACAAGCTGTACTGAAAATTACGTGGCCTGGATTCTTACCAATAATCTCTTTTAAGTCCGAATAGAAAGTTGGTACTCTTAACATTTTACCTGTTGAGAAACTGTTTTTTACCCATGCTCTTGTTGATAATTCTCTGAGCTGCTTGTGTCCTTCAGCATCTTTTGCAAGTAAGATAAAATGTGGGAAATCATCTATTCCACGCTGATATGTGTCTTTGTTTAAATCATCGCGGCAAAGATAAATTTCATTACCACGAATTACTTTAAAGTCCGGATATTTCTCCCTTATTTTCTTTTCTATTTTCTGTGCATTAATAGACTGAGAAATTGATTCATGGTCTGTGATTGCTACAAAGTTATGTTTTAAATCTTCTGCGGCATACCAGCAAAGAGATTCGATTGTGTTTGTGCTATCTCTTAACCTCTGATTTGACCCGATGTCTGTATGATTGTGAATTGAACCATAAAATTCCATTACTTCTCCTCCAATTTCTTATAATCTGGACAAGTTTGCGCTGTATAGTCTGGGTGTCTTTCGTGCTGTCCCAAATCTATATTTCCATATATTTTACAACGACAAGCTTTATAGCCGCAAAAACAATCATAAAAGAAATTCGTGCAGTTATAACAAGTTAATTTTTCTGTGTCCATAGTATTCATTTTATTTCTCCTTTCTTACTATAATATAATTATAACATAAAATACAAAAAAGGTCAAGACTTTTAATCCTGACCTTAATCTGTTTAACCCTTCTTTTTCTCTTTATTCTGCTTCTGAATTTCTTTATTACGGCGGGCTATATCTTCCTTCATTTTGTCAATACGCTTAACGTAATTTTCTTTTTCATCTGTATGAATTTTCATTATATCTCACCTCGTCTTGTTCCATATATAATATCCATAAGGGACATTTCTTCGTATTCCTCGTAATCTAAAGCGTTATTCATTAAGGAAATTACTTGTGATACATACTCATCATTATCACGGGCATCCCATATATCAACATTGTTTATTATACTCTCGATTATCTCCGCTATGTCTTCATTTAAAGACACAAATTTTGCAAAAAGCTGATAAATCTTAAAATAAACTTTATCTTCTACACTTTTGCGGCGCGAACAATCTAAATCTTTTGTTAATATCCACTCTATTTCAACAAAGTCAGGATTATCTGATTTTGACAAGAGGGCTTCAGCAACGAATTCATCAATTTCGCCCCGACCCCACATAAAACGGATAAAGTCTTCATAATACCTATCATAAAAATGACAAGTCTGGTCAAAGAAATCTTCACCCCATCTGTCCATGACGGCCCATATCATAACATAACACCAAATAGGTGAACTATATTTATTAAAATACTTTATATGTTCCTTCATATTAGGCCTCCGGTTTACTAACTGGGAAAAAGTTTTTCTTATCTTTATCATAGAAATAAACAGTTGATGATAAATAATCTTCTGCCCCGAATGTACTATTTGTACTATCAAGAGCCTTATACATACGTTCTACCGAATCTCCATTCTCGTGAATCATAGCCTCGTGAATA
Organism: Eubacterium sp.; assembly: GCA_017965495.1. GTDB lineage: Bacteria > Bacillota > Clostridia > Lachnospirales > Lachnospiraceae > Eubacterium_G. The sequence continues at coordinate 76,675 of JAGCPW010000095.1, forward strand.
GAAGTAAAAACTACATAAAAACTATCACCAAAAAGTTCGGCCAACTTCTCCGCTACTCCCGGGATGAAGATAGCAACTGCACCATTGGTTTTCTGTGATGTAGTAAGGAGTGCTGCTCCCACATATGAAGATATACTTTCAGGTGTTGCCAAGAATACACTTTCGAGTTTGTCAACTACAACTGATGTTAAATCACCAATCACTGGATGCTGGTCACGCATAACGTTCCGAAAGGCGATACAGAATAACTCGGTTGGTCTTTTGTGCCATTTTTTAAGAAAGCTTTCTTTTACCTTGGCTGTATTGAGCATACCGTCTTCATGAGAAATTGCAATATAAAGAACAACAGCAATATCATAAAACCTCTTATAAACTACGCCTTCTAACTTTTTCTTGTTTTCCTTATAAGGAAGTAAGCGTACTACTAACTTATCCTTGATGTAGTCAAAATCCTTAATGTTATCAAGCACACTATTAGCCCTATCATAAACTTTTGAAAATATGTCTACCCTATCCTTAATCATTTCTTTGATTTCATCCACTGTCGGATTCTTTTCATAAAGGCTTTCAAGATTAAGGGTTATATAACTTTTCTCGTGTATTTCAACAACAAGAGATTCAACAAGGAGTTCACTTGAATTTTCCTTGTCTGCATACTTATGATTGAGTTCTCTTATCATGTGCATTTCATCTTCTGTTGGAATGTAACCCCTTTTATAATGGGTGATTGCGGCGGAAGGAGCATAGTCCTTCACCGCATCAACAACAGTTTCTAAAAGTTCTAAGTATGTCATAAAATTTCCCTTTCTGGTATTAGCACCATTTCTTAGTAATCTTTACAATGTAATATTCATCAATGACTTCGCCTTTTGACTTCTTTTCCTTATGAGTTGAAGAATAGTTGGCAATTTCATAACCTTCGGAACCGGCCTTATCCTTAAAACTCTGAATAAGAGCAGCGGCTTCTTCCTCTGTTGATACCATAATTTCATCAGTCTGCTTCATCAGCATTTCTTCCATTAGTTAATCACTCCTTATCTTTAATTTCTATATATATTATAACACATTATTTTTAAAAAGTAAATAGTTAAAAACTATATAAATCTGCATAAGATGTCTTGAAATCGTCACGTAAATCCTGTTCCTCCTGAGAAAGCGGATTAAGTTCTTCTAAGTCATCTATTATAACTTGTGGTGTGGTTTTTCCCATGAATTCATTAACGTTAGTCTTACCAACTATATTAAGGGAAATCTTACCTGTTCTACCGGAAAGTTTCTCACATAAATCCTTTGCTTTGAATTTGATATATGTGACTTTGCCACAAGTGAATTTAAGAGTATCTGCGTTCTTACCAATTACTGATATGTCACTGCCATCAATAGTAAGATTATTAATTGCAAGTATTGGTTGCTTACAGCCTTGACCCCATATCTTTTTATAGTTTTCTAAATCATAAACACAATCAGATATTTTTGCATCTTCCTGTGCGCCGAACACAAAGTCAACATCGTAGAAACCTTCACCAAAATCTACATCTGCAAGTTTGTCATTTGCATAGTTTGTTAGTGCATTTATAAATTTTGTTCTTAAAGACCAACCTCCTGCGTTGGCGTGGCCAAGGGCATAATCTATTAAAGCACTTGAAGAAAGGAAAGCCTTTAAATCCTTTAACTCACTATCTTCCCTACCACGGAACGAACCTTTAATATATCCATCATTTGTTCTTCCGAGTAATGTTGGCTTCTTATATTTTGCCGCGATTCCCATTGCACATAATCCAGTAAGTGTATTTGGTACATCAAGTTCGTCACCATTGAGAATAAGAATTTTGTTATTCTCTAAGCAATTATTTGTAATCTGTATACTAAGCTGTTCTACGGCTTCATTCTTTAATTTATCCTGTAATCTTTTCGCGGCAGAACAATCATAGAAACACTGTTCAGCATCTGTTCTGTTATCCTTGTGAGTTATATACGAAGGAATACCGCACATAGCCTGGAACATAAGTGTCTTGGCTTCTTGTGTACCAACTCTAATAAGAGCATTAATATATGGCGTAATATAAAAAGCTACGCCTACCTGAGTGAGCTTACCATTTGTAAAATAAGAATCAGACCACTTATCTGCTGAAATACCAAACAGAGAAAAACACTGTTTTCTTACGAAAGTCTGGAAAAATTCATTTTGAATATGAGATAATCCATACTCAAATATAAATCTGTTTTCTGGTGTGGTTCCTTGCATCATATCTGAAACCTCACCAAGAGCAACTATATCCAAATATTCCATTAAGTCTGAGCCTGAATGAAGGGTTTTACTAATACATCTAAGAAGCTGCCAAGCTACACCAACACCACTGGCTTCCTTGTTTGGATAATATTCTGACATCTGATTATTAACAATAATAACATTTTCGCTTTCGCAAGACTTACCTTCCCATTCATGATGGTCAGCAATAACAATATCGTATCCCATCGCGGCAAGAATTTCCTGCTGTTTTACATCATTCGTGCCGGCATCGGGCATAATAATTAAATCAAAAATCTGACCACTCTGAGTAAGATATTCCATAAGGTCATCATCAAAACCATGCTGTTTCTCAGAATGAATCCAATACTCAATTACAAGCTCAGGGAAATTTTCAGCCAGCCAGCGATACATAAGAGAACTACTTGTAAAACCATCTACGTCGCAGTCAACAACAAGTAATACTTTGCTTTTCAAACCTATGTGCTTAAAAATCATTCGAGCTGCCTTGGTAATATTGTCAAGCAAGTTCCAATTACATACATGCTCAAATCGCGGCGTAAAGAAGGTATCTACATTCTATTCAGTTAAGATACCCCTATCCTTTAATAAGTTGCGTCCATAATCCTGTCTAATGTCATACGATGTTTTTCTTAAATACTTCATTTAGTTTATCATCTCTCTCTCTTTATAAATTTTAAACCCAAGTCACAGTTTTCATCAAGGCATTGAATGTTTCAAGTCCTTTATCAAAAGGTGACTGTTTTAAGCTAAGTAATTTTTGGGAGTCATACATATATCCCATGTTAACGAAATTCTTATATTTGTTGCAGATAGAACTAAGTTTACGAATGTAAAGATTTTGTTCTTTTATGTTTGTGCCTTCCTTATCAAAGGCAACTATAATTCTTTCTGCCCCGGCCTTACGTAATAGATCAATTTGATATTGATGAATTGTACTACCACAACAAGCTATAACTACATTTCTGTCTTGACCTAAAAATGTATGTGCTTGTAATGCACTTTTCTCACCTTCGGCTATAATAGCTATCTTCATTCTCTTGATGTTGTCTTTAACCACATTAAGACCATAAAGATTAAAAGCGAGTGGGTGGTTATATAATTTACCCTCTATCATTACAGGCATATACTTACCAAAAATCATATCTTCCTCATTTAATGCTCTGCCGCGAATACCAATAAGATTATCGTCAACATCATAATGAGGAATAATGATTTTGTTTTCAGAAATAGAGTATTTTATATTGTAGAGCTTCATGGCTTCTTCTGATATTCCATCGGCTAACCACTCTGGCGTAGGAAAATAAGTATAGATATTTAAGATTGACTTTGGAATGTGCGGCATGTTAACATTAACAGTATGGTCATCATGTTCATAGATAGACTCATATGTTTCATAGAAAGAACCAATTGATTCTATTCTTCCATGTTGTCCATCATCAATCTTTTTTACAATATCCTTATAAAAATCATATGGAGTTTCCAGCAACTCATATCTTTTCTTAAACATCTCGTAAATATTAAATGTTTCGCCACAACGAGTATAGCAATGAAAAGTATGAGTTTTTGGATAATAATATAACTTCATTGAGCCGTCATGCTCATTGCAATTATGGCAGATAGTATTGAATACAACAGCATCACCAGTTTTCTTATGCTCCGTCGCGCCAAGTGATTCCATTAATTCAATTACTCTTTCAACTGAAAGAGATTCTGCAATTTCTTTAAGTGTCATATTAAATCAAATCCTCTAATTTCGCATTTTCTAAGTCTATATCAATTTTCTCACGTTCATTAAAAGCATATACAAGTTCTTCCGGACGTAAGTCGCTAAGAGGAACCTCTGCAAAATCAACCATTTCAATTTGCTTTGGCGGCTTAGGTTCTTCTTTAATTTCTTCTGCCGTTGCCATAACTGGTACTTTACATGCGCCACCATTATAGAATTCGCAAACATCTGAGAAATCTTGTTCCATCTTATAATCCATAATCTGAAAATCTTCAATTGGTTTCATATTGGCTGTTGTGATAAATAAGTCTGTAGTCCTTAATGTACCTAAGTCTACATATGACCAAACTCTTACACAAGTCCAACGTCCTCGTCTGTTCTTGAATATATCGTGAACACAATTTGGAACTACACCGATTGTTTCAAGAATTGAGCCAAGTTGAGTAAGTTCTTCCTTTGTTGGTCTTGAAACTATTCCCCCCGCGTCAGCAAGGTTAACAATTTGTTTTGCACCCTGAATACAGTGATAATCTCTGAAACCACCAGTCTTATCATCATCATTACTTATCTGAGTAGAAGTCATAATGAAGGCATTAAGTTCTACGGCTAAGTTTTTAATAGCTGTAGCAAACAATCTTAAGCATACGAATTCCGGTAACTTTAAGTCACGATATTCATTAAGCATTGCCGGCGAAGAGAATATGTAGTCGTAGAAGATGTTCTCAACACCATGCTGAATGTTATATCTTCTACATACATTCTTTACAATTGAAGCACATGGGTCAGGTATTCTTACATAGAAGAAGTTGTCCTCATAACGCTTCATTATGTCAATCGCTATCTTATAACGTTCAAGTTCTTCATCTGTGTAAGTACCGTAGATAAGTTTTTCTTCATTGATACCAGTAAGATATGAAAGAATCATTGTGTTGATTTCTTCTGTGTCCTGCTCTGTCATGATGTAAAGAACTTTTTCACAACTACCCGTTGATACCCACTGGCATCTGTCATTGTCATAACGAACTGGATAAGCTATATAACAAGCATCACCAACCATACGACGGGTCTTACCAACACCACTTCCCGCAGACCTGATATACATTTTACCTTTTCTTCCGCCGCGAAGTATTGTGTTATAAATATCTCCTTGTAATCTACAACCGATTTCAGGAGCTTCACGCATTGATAGAACTAAATCAAGTATTCCATCTATTGGCTTACCTTCAGATATTTTGTTATTGAAGGCATATTTATTTTCAAGATTAGCAGTTTCAAGTTTAACCTTATTGAGAATGTCATCTGTTGTTAATTTTTCAAAGTTTTCATTTGCATTAATGTCTAACAGATTTTCACTATAAAACTGTTCTGTATTATAACCCATTTTATTAAGGTCGATAATCAGATTAATCTTTTTAAGTTTCTTGTAGTAATAATCGAAATTTTCCGGCTCTCCATTAGTTTCGCAGTCCTGTAAGAAAACCCGTCCATTTTCCTTTTCAAATAATGCATAAGCAGTAGCATTTACTTTAAGAGCTTCCTCTATATCTACTGAACGAATCTTATTTGCACCATCGCCGCAGTTATAAAGGTTATTAATACAAGCAAAGATATATCTGTCTAATACATTTGGAAAATTAGAAGGCTCAAGACAATACTTATCTGTATCTGCTAAATAATCCGGGCGAGCCATAAGTCCACCTAAAATTTGTATAACGGTATGTCTATCTACCTTAATCATCAATGTCACCAACCGTATCTAAGTCTATTGTGTTTTTCTTTTTGCGCTTACTTAGATAGTTATTAGGATTATATGGAATCTCAATTCTATCCTGTTCAAGCTGCTTTTTAATGCCTTCATTAATCTCCTGTGCCTTATGAGCTTGCTGTTTGTAATAATTTAAGGCATCGTTATAAATGTGAGGTATGATACCTATTGTCTTGTACTTATCCTGTACCTTATTTTTCTTAATCTCATAAAACCATTTAAGGACTAATAGCTGGGCACGATAATTAATACCTCTCTTGACATATGTATTCATAAGCTGAATATTATGTCCATCAACTGGAATATCATTCTCGGCATCATATACTCCAAATAATCTAATGATGTAATACCAAAGGGCATCTCTATCATCATAAATCTGATTGCTTATTGCCAAATTTTCTGGCGACAAATATCTTTTAACTGTGGTATTTGATATACCCAGTTCTCTTGCTACTTTAGCTTGATTTCTATATTTGGCATACAACTCATTAATCTTCTGGACTACCTCTGGGGTAATCTTTACTCTTTCCTTGCTAATAATTAATCCCTCCTGTTCAATGTATTTTGCTACGGTTGTCGGGCTTACTCCCAACCTACGGGCAACTTCTGCTTTGTTATGTAATCTCTCATACAGGACAAAGATTTGCTCCGCAGTAAGAACATCTATCATTTGTCCTCACCCTTTTCTTTTAACTTTATAGTTATATTATAACACAAATTTTTAAAAAAGTAAAGAGATAAAAATGGCGGCAAAGATTGTTAGTCTTCGCCGCGATTTTATTAAAGTTCATCAAGAGTATTAGCTAGTTCTGCTGTTTTACTTCTTTCTATTTTTGTAAGGAATACTGTTCCGAAAAGGTTAGCCATTTCTGTCTTGTGAAGATTAAGCAATAACTTCAAACCATTTCTATCCTTAAAGATTGCACTGTCGGCCTGGTCAATATCACCATCAAAAAAGATACGTGTATTTTCGCCGCAACGTGAAATAAGAAGTTTGATATGACTTTCAGTAAGGTTTTCCGCTTCTGAAACTAAGATAATAGCATCATTAAAGCTACGACCTCTCATGAAAGCAAGAGGAACAATTTCAAGTTCTTCATTAGCTATCCAACGATTAATTTGGTCAATACCTACTTGGTCAATGAGTGGACCAATACTTGGAATTAATTTTTCAAAACTGTCACCCGGAAGAAAACCTAATTCCATTGAGTCCTGTGCATAAGCGTTATTAGGAACATAGACAATTTTCTTAATGCGCTGTGCTTCGAGTTCTCCAATTGCATAGTTATGAGTAAGAAAACTCTTACCTGTACCATAACTACCTCCAGCATATACAACTGGAATATTACTATTTAAAAGGTCAAATAAACAAATCTGTTCATCATTTCGCGGCCTGATTGTATCAATCCAATGATTCTTAATTGTCTGTCTGAGAGGGACTTGTTCAAAGAAACCTTCACTATTATATTTAAAGATTGTGCTTTTGCTCTTATCATCTGTACAATATGGCGGCACAATAAGATATTCGCCCGGACTAAACTTATAATTTTCTTTATCATATTCACCAGTGTTAATAAGTTTGCTCAGAATTTCATTATACTTATCAACATCCATAGTCTCAGGGTCTACATAAAGGACTCCAGTATAATCATCTTTCCAGCTATATCCCTCAACAGGAATACCCTTGGCCTTTGCGATTACCTTTAAAGAAACATCATTTGTAACAAGAATAGAATCACAATCTTTTGCGACAATATCAAGTAGAATATTATCAACAGAACTGCCTTCTACTGTAAAATCCCATATGATATTATCCATATTCTTTGCCACGAAAACTGCTGCCTTTCGAGCCTTTCTTGATGTTTCCGGATTTATGTTCATTTTAAGTCCATCAATTTCTTTTAAAACTACAAGAGGTATTACCCAGAGTTCTGTATCTTTTGTAACTATTTGCGGATAATCGAGTAATACGTTGGTATCTAAAACTTTTTTCAAAATATTCACTCCTTTATTAAAACAAAAGGGGAGAAGTAAGTTTCGATTATCTTACTCCTCCCTTCTGAATTAAACAATTTCTTTTATTCTAACAATTGCAGCATTAAGTTTTTCAACTTCTGAAGGGTCTACTTCTGAGAATTTTATAGGCTTACCAAATTCTTCTTCAAGAATTGTCATAGCTTCCTGACCCTTTTCTTGCTGAATTACCTGACCCCAAACATCCTTCGCTTCAATCATAAGTGTGTCATAATCGAGCTTTGCAGATGAGTTGGCTTCTTCAATAGCTTCATTGCCATGTTCCTTAGCTTCCTTATCAATAGCTTCATAAAGAGCATTTACGAAATTATCGTAGCCAAGTTCAACATAAGGAGTAATGTACTTATGTCTTGATTTAACGACAACCTTACCAGTATTGTCCCTAAGTATCATTACTCTCTTTTCTTCAGAGCCGGTATTAATAGTCTTGATGTAGGCAATATTATCAACAAGCTTATTAATAACAGTAAAGGCCTTTGGAGCAAGGTCTGGTGCAATGTACTTAATATCCTGATTATCCTTATCAGCAGTTACCTTTTCATGGGCAATAAGAACGAGGCCATAACCATTATAAGTTAATTCTCTAAGGGCAGAACTAAATTCCTTTTCAGCCGCCTTATAAAGTTTACCATAGGCCTTATCACCAAGGTCTTCTACATCATTCTTTGAGCAAATATATTTTTCACAAAGTGACCACGCTTCACTAGAAGTATCCATGATAAGTGTTTCAAACTGTTCTTTTAGGTCTTCATCCCTACAAAGCTGGGAAATAACCTACTTAAACTCCGGCCAAGTCTTAACGTCCTATACCATGATGTTATCAAGAGCATTATAACCTCTTTCAAACGCAAGTAATAGTGACTTCTTATAGTTTGTACCGAAAGTGGTTTTACCTGAACCTGGAGGGCCATAAAGAAGTAAACTTTTACCTCTAAGATTCTTTGATACACGATGTGGTTTAAGTTCTTTTAAGTTAATAGCCATTTTAATCTCTCCTTTATAAAATCATATCATACTTTAATATAAATAAAAGGGAGAAATGAATCTCCCTTAATTAATTAAAATGGAATAACGTCATCTAAACCGAAATCATTAAGACCGCCCTTAGCACTTGCACTAGCAGAAGCGTTTGCTGCTCTTTCCTTAGAACGAGCAAGAACGTCTTCCTTTCTAACAAGTCTAGCCTTTAAAGCTCTCTTAACGTCGGAAACATCATAGATAAGGTCATCATCCTGAAGAACAACTGCCGCTCTTACACGGAACTCCTTAACGGATACAGTGTTTGGCTTCTGAATAACACCGAAACCTTCTGACACTTCTGTGATAACTGTCTTGTGGCTATTGATTATATCGCCCTGAACACGAATTGTGTCATATTCCTTAACATTGCTTCTGAACCAGTTTACGCCGGCTTCACTTGCAACAATAAGGTCAATTATGTGAATATTGCCGTCTGGATTCTGACTCGCATCACAGTAACCAAATACACCAATCTTAAGTCTAAGACGACCTGTTGGAGTCTGGTCCTTTTCCTCATCATAAGGCTCCTTAACAACGACACCAGTGAGTGTAAACTCTGCCTTATCCTTGTCTTCGTTGCTAGTCTTTAACCAGCCTACCTTAATCTTAGGATTTGATGCTACTTCGTCCTTACCTGAAGGAACCCACATGTTTTCCTCAATAGCTGAAGACTGAAGAACTACTCTTGATGCTGGAGTCTGTTCTGTTGCAGATGCAAGTGAAACAAGTTTGTTCCAATCAAGAACTGCATCATAGAGCTTATTAGGTGTGCCGTCCTTTTTGAGTCTGAATACCATCTTGTCAATCTTATGTTCACTTTCGACAGCCTTACCTTCAACTTCTGTTATAGTTGAAATTATAGCTGTACCCTTAACGTACTGCTTACCTTCCTTTGACTTAGCTTCCTCAACATTTCTTTCCTTTAATACGCCGATAATATCAATTGTATTTTCTGATTCTTTTGTTATACTCTGCATAAAATTAATTCCTCCAAACTTTCTTGTAAGCATTTAATAAAATTTTAGAAGCAACGAGGGGAACATCCCCTCAGTCACTTCAAGAAACTCAGAGCCTTAAATTAGGCTTCTGTCGGAACTACTGTTGGGTCGTAGTTAGCACCGTCTGCTGTAATGAAGTAGAGAGTACCGTTCTCTGTCTTTTCCTTACCAACAACACCCTTCTTGTAAAGAGAAAGCATTGTACCTGTTACAGTAGCTACCTTTTCAAATCCGAGAGCTTCTGCAATTTCCTTGCCTGACTGCTTTGCACCCACGCCGATTCCCTTCATGTAGTTTACGATTTTGATTGTGTTTTCTGAGTTACCCTTTGTCTTTGCCATAATTAAATCACTCCTTGTAAAATATAAAATTAATTTGATTTTTTCTAAATAGCATGGCGTGCTATTTATAAGCCTAGGATAAGGAATCGAACCTTATTGAATACCAACTACCTAAGCCGCAAAGATGATGTTGTATATCATATATAGGAGGGAATGAACAACAATGAGGAAAGGAAATTTAAACTTTTCACATCATCTTTACTATGTATTAATTATAACACATTTTCTGATTTTTGTAAAGTCTTTCACTTTTTAATTTTTCTAAAAAGTTTTCGTCTTTTTATTATGTATTTATTATAACATAACTTTTCTGTTTTGTAAAGTCTTTCACTTTTAATTTTCTTCTGAGGTAAGAACCACAGAAATTGTTTTTGCAATATCTCTCGCATTTGTTGTATAGTCGATAATCTTATCAAACTTTATCATCGCAAAAGTGAGAGCATTATTAATGTAACCGACTTCAAGAGGAGTTACAGAAAAATCATCTGCAAGAAGTTTGCGTCTGATTTCATTGTATTTATCAATATCGGACTTAATATCCTTGATAAGAGGAGCAAGGTCTTCTGGCAAATTCTTGTTAAGTTTTGCTGAAGAATGGTCTGCACCTTCCGTGTAATTAATAATGAGTTCATAATATGAATCAAGAACCATATTTAACGCTGTAACTATTGGGTCTTTCCACTTCTTAATAGTATTAACCTTTTCGTTAAAAGTCATATTTTCAACTCCTTTTTCATTATCTATATTATAACACAGTTTAAAACAATTGTAAAGCATTACGCTTTTACAATTGATTTAACTTTTTCTTTTTCATCAAGAGTAATACCCTTGCTTCCTTTACCAGTTCTACTCTGTGTAGAAATCTGAGTTGAAGGAATTTTTATGTTTTTCTTTGATGATATAATCATTATATCACAATCTTCTCCAAAAGTCAAGAAGTCTACTACTCTATCGTTTGTAGATACTCCGGAGATAGAAACACCTGTACCACCACGTCCCTGAGTGTTAAATTCAGACATAGATGTTTTCTTAACCATACCGTACTCAGTAACAGTCACAAGGTTATCACCCATTATCTTCGCGGCGGATATTACAGATTCTCCATCTTTAAGTTTAATTGCCCTTACTCCGGCCGTGTTTCTACCTGTGTCAGAAACTTCTGAACCATCAAAAACAATAAATTTACCGGAACTTGAAAGCACACCAATATTGCCACCATTCGCAGCGAAAACAGTAACAACTTCATCACCGTCTTTAAGTTTAATAGCGATAATACCCTTCTTCTGACTCTTGTATTCAGATACCGCTGTTTTCTTAATCATGCCATCTTTTGTTATAAAGTAGAAGTAATTTCCAGCGGACTTCTTTGAGAAGGTGTTGATATATGAAACCTTTTCGCCCGCTTCTAAGCCAAATAATACCGAAGCATTATTTCTACCAAGAGTGATACTGTCTGTCATGACACTATACATCTTACCCTTGTTTGTGAAAGCATATAACCAACCCATGTTGTCTGTGCTGATTGACTGTGTAACATATTCATCAGCTTTTAACTTAAAGTTTGTACCCTTGCCGCCACGCTTCTGAGCAATAAGAGTTGTAGTTTCCTGTGCATAGATATTGCCGAGATTTGTGTAGGTGATAAGGAGTTCCTTACGTTCAACTGGTTCTGCATCTTCATCAGAATTTTTATAATCTAAGTTAGTGAGCTTTGTGCGGCGTTCATCGCCGAACTTTTCTGCTACCTCTCTTAAATCTTTTTCAATTTCTTTATAAAGTAATTCCTTATCGTTTAAAACTGCAACATGATATTCTTTTTCTGCAAGCAGTTTTTCCTTTTCATCATTAAAACTCTGAATTTCAAGCTTTGTTAATTTCTTAAGAGTTATAGCAAGAACTGCATTTGCCTGAGCATCTGTATAGCCAAATCTTTCCATTAACTTGGTCTTAGAATTTGTACCGTCTTCTGCGCCGCGAACGATTTCAATTACCTCATCTACATTAGCCAATGCAATTGTAATAGCTTCTACGATTGGTAATCTTTCATCAATCTTTCTAAGTTCAAGTTCATGAATTTTTGTTCTTACTTCTTTTTCATGGTCAAGGTGAGCATTAAGAGCCTCTCTCCATGTAAAGAGCTTAGGCCTTGTTCCCTTATCAAGCATAATCATGTTAATAGGAAAGAAGGTCTGAAGGCGAGTATACTTATACAGATTTCTAACAACGCTTTCTGGATTAACTCCTTTTTCAAGCCATATTGTCATATCAACCATTTCTTCTGACGAGTCGGTAAATCTCACAATACCCTTTGCTGGAAATGGTTTCTTCTCCGATTCAAACATGTCGGCAATTTCCTTTTTAACACTACCTGTAGCAACATTATATGGAACTTCCTTTACTCGGATAGAATTATCATCACCATCATATTCAAGTGTGCCGCGAATAATAATAGATTTACCCTTACCATTTCTTAAAGATTCCTTAACTTCGTCAGCATTTAAAATTGTGCCACCTGTCGTAAAGTCTGGTGCGCAATAAATTTCATCAAAGTCAATATCCGGATTCCAAAGTAACTTAATCATTGCTTCATTAACTTCGCGCAGATTAAACTGAGGAATAGATGTAGACAAACTTGTTGCAATACCAATTGAACCATTTACAATATTGTAATATCCAAGAGAAGGAAGAACAGATGGAAACTGTTCTGTATTATCATAGTTATCAAACCATCTTTCAATAGTTTCCTTATGAGTACCTTCTACCATTTTAACACCAAGTTGTCCTAAACGCATTTCTGTATATCTTGGTGCGGCGAAGTTAGTAAGCTGAGTATAAGTACCCATGTTACCAACACCATCTTCAAGGCAATATCTCATAGACATTGGTCTTGCAAGTCTGCAAAGTAAGTCAATCATAGAAGCATCACCATGAACATAAAAATGGTCCATGGCGCTTACTACAGACTTATGAGTTTTCTTGTGTGGTTTTGGCCACACAAGTTTATCAACACTCTGAGCATAGAAAGCCATTCTCTGGCCTGGTTTAAGTGCATCTCTTGCATCTATAATGGCTCTATGCTGAATTGTCATTGCCGCATATGTTGCGAAACTTTTTTCAATTGTATTTTTTAAAGACATTTATCTTCACTCCTTTAATATAACTATTATATCACGTTTTAATAGAAAAGTAAAGAATTACATTTCACCATAATCGCTAAAGTCAATTGTTGAAAATACGAAGTCTTTCTTAGGAGTAACATCTGCACCCATTAATGCTTCAAGTGCTTCCATAGCTTCAGGGGTGTATTCAAACATTTCCTGTGCTTCAGGACAATTAAAGACAGCATCTCTTAATTCCTGTTTTGATAAAAGACCAAGACCTTTTACTCTCTTTACAACGCCCGGTAATTGTCTACCTCGTTCATTGTAATCTTCGTCTGTATAGAAATAAGTTTTCTTTTTACCATTTTCAACAATAAAGAGTGGAGCATGATACCAACCAATTCTACCTTCTTTAACAAACTGTGGACAAATCCGCCAGATATTAAGAAGTAAAAGTAAGAATATGTGAGCACCGTCAACATCAGGGTCAACGAACACACAAATACGACCATAACGCAATTTCTTGTGGTCTAATTTCTTACCGTGGTCAATACCAACGGCAACTTGCATTTGCTGAATTTCTGCGTTTGATAAGTATTTATCCAGTGAACAAGTTAATGGATTAATAAATTTACCTCTCGCAATAAATATACCATGAAGGTCTTTATCTCTACCTTTTTCTGCTGAACCTGCGGCAGAGTCGCCCTCACAAACAAAAAGTGTAGAATCAAGACCAAGTTTTCTTGCGTCATTTACTTTATCTAAAACAAGACCCTTTTTCTTTCTCATTGAATCAATTTCTTTTTCAGAATTCATTGCTGCTTCTCTTGCTTTATCAGCGGCCTTTTCAGCGTTTAAAATCTTTTCCATGAGGGAAATAATGGTTTCAAACTCTGGTGAATTTGCAAATATTTCAAGACCTTCATCAAGTGCTTTTCCGGCAAGAGTAGATAAGTTTGTATTGTTTACCTTGCTTTTTGTCTGTCCTTCAAATGAAGGTTCAAGCACCTTACAGTTAGCAACAACCACAAAACCTCGTCTTATAATATCAACATCAAAACTCTTTCCGGTTAACGCCTTAATCTTTGTTGTAAGTTTGCGGCGAATACCTGTAATTGGCTGACCACCCATTGGGCAGAAAAGACCATTTACGTAAGTATATTCTTTGTTCGCTCCGCCAGTCCAAAGGAAAGCCACTTCTACCGTATCTGTTCCATCTGTTGCCGAAGTGATAATAGGATTCTTCATTAAAGGCTTGGTACTAACTTCCTTAATGAAATCACCAATACCATTTTCAGAATAGAATTCCTTTTTCTTATCTCCGCTTGTGACTATAAAACGAATACCTTTATTAAGATAAGCTACGTTTTTAATGTCTTCACAAACCTTATCAAAGGTAAAACCATCTTCCATGTTTTTATAAACTTCTTTATCCGGAATAAATTCAACTGTTGTACCATTAGGAAGGTTAGTTGAAGTTTCCTTATAATCAAGAAGGTTACCTTTATTGAAGGTTGCTGTTGCTGCTGTACCATTTCTTACAGATGTAACATAGAATGATTCTGATGACATACACACCGCTGTGCCGCCAAGACCATTCAGACCTGAACTATTCTTATAAGCACCCTTATTGAACTTACCACCTGTATGAGCTTCAGTATAAATTGCTACAAGAATGTTACGTCCATTTACTATACCAAATGGAACTCCTCGGCCATAATCTCTTACTCTAATTTTATTCTGAGATTCATCTACATCAATTTCAAGTTTATCACCATAACCGGCAAGTGCTTCGTCAGTCGAGTTATTAATAATCTCCTTTAAAGCCTGATAGATACCATTTGTATCATCACTACCAAGATATGCTTGAATTCGAGTACGCATGGCTTCTCGTGTTTCAAGATGTTCAATCTTATCTACGCCATAATTATCTACAACGTTAGCCATTTAATCAACTCCTTTTTAATTTCTAAATCAATTATATCATATTTTTAAATAAAAGTAAACACTTTACAAAAATTGGAAAATCCCGCAGTCATAGAAGACCACGGGAATTTTATCAGATTGTAAATAATTTTTCAACTGCTGAATCAGCCTTAACTCTGTCAGACCTTTGACAAACTTTTCGTTCCTTGTGCCAGATTTCTTTAAAGTCTTCTGGCATTGTGTATTCACTGATTATAACAGTATTATGCTTACCAAGTTCTCTAGCCCAATTATAAAGTTCATCATCATGACATAGTGAAAATCTACCATATTGTTTAGTGCCGGCGTAAGGCCAGTCAATATAGAATAAACAGTTTTCATAATCCTCACCCCTGTATTCTTTATAATCGCGGCAGAAAAAGTCAATACCCTTTAGGTGTAAAGCCTGTTCTTTCATATTCTTTACACGTTCGGCATAAATGTTACGCTTACCGGACGGGTCTTTACCATAACCGCCATCAAAAAATCTGCCGCCATAACTTGCAAAATATCCAATACCAGCAATATAAGCCATAGAATATTCATCGAAACAATCTTTCTTAAAACATTCTCTTGCTTCTACATAATGTTCTTTTGGACAATCTAAAGGAAATATGGATAATGTTGGGTCAGCCTGTGCATATTTAAGCAAACTAATTAAATATGGATTAATGTCCGAAGCGATACGCTCCGGGCATACAATCTTATCAACTATCGCGGCGGAACCACAGAATGGTTCAATATATGTTTTAATGTCATTCTCTTTAATTATTCGCTGAAGGATTGGAACGATGTCCTTAGCGAGTTTTTCCTTAGAACCCTGATATACCATTACTTTACCAACTCCGTTAAATACTTATACTTATGACAACTCTTAACTTCTGTACAATATGGAACTGGATGAGTTTCACATTTTGGTACAAGTAATAGTCTAAAAATTTCCTTATCTTCGTCTGAGAACTTAGGACAATCTAAAAGAACTTTCTTAATTGCCGCGAAAAGCTGACGAATCTCAGCCTGTGCATGAGCACATAATCTCTGATTACAAATTGTAGCAAGTTCCCTAAGATTAACTGTCATGCAAAGACTCGTAGGCATACAGTTAGGAAGGACTGCTCTTGCATTTTCCGGCGAATGACCATGTGCAATTATCTGATTATATGCGGCAAGAGAATCATAAGCAGATTCAAGTATTTCGCCATTCAGATACTTGTCATTACCTGGCATAACGAAACTAACATCTGTTTCTGCATAAGAGCAATAACGCTGTGACTGCACACTGAATGAAGCAAGTCTATGTCTTGTAAGCTGTGCAAGAAGTGAACGGCTTATCCCTGTAATTCTAAAAGTAAAGGAAGCATGTTCTAAGACGCTGTGATGACCGGATTTAATACAACCCTTAACTGTGTTGTACGATGGTGTTGAATCATAACACATACTTGCGGCGATTGCACAAGTCCAAATTGGATTTTCTGTTGAGCTTAATAATTCTACTGTCATTATCTTTTCTCCTTTTTAATCATTTCTAAATATGCTTCTGCCTGTTCATCTGAGATAGACCTAAGATTAGAAACGCCGTAATAATCCATCATCTTCAAAAGCTCAGAGCCGTTTCTGTAATCTTCACCCATGCTTTTAATTTCCTTAATTAATTTTGCCCTGTCCATCTTAATCATTCCTCCTTAGTCCATACTCCATTAATCTTATGCCAGATGTGTTGATTTGAAGAACCACGAAATCTAAGTGTGAGGTCCTTTTTCTCCTCAATAAAACGACCATCAATTAAGTAGTCAATATACTCCAATGCATCTGCCTTTTCCACATCCTTAAAGGAATATCCCGTCCATACCCATATATCTTTTTCGGGGTAAGTGGTCTTAATTTCTTTCAAGAACTCAAAGAACTTTTCTGCATCTTGATTAAAAGGTTCGCCGCCTAAAATGGAAAGTCCTCTTATATATCGCGGCGAAAGAAGATTTTTAATTGTGAAAATGGTTTCGGAGGTGAAATGTTCTCCGTAATCAAAGTCCCACAATTCTCTATTAAAACAGTTCTTACAATGATGAACACAGCCAGAAAAGAAGATGGAAACTCGAATTCCATCTCCATTGGCTATATCCATGCTATTTATTTTAGCATAGTTCATTTAACATCTCCTAACTCGTGACAATCTAAGTGCACGAATCTATTGTTTATTTCATCTGTCCTACCCTGGTTCCAGAAATTCGCACCGATGTATCCACAGGTACGTCTTGCAACAGACATGAATCTATGGTCACGATTTCCACACTGTGGGCACTCCCAGTCAAGTTTGCCGTTTTCATCGGTAATAATTTTAATTTCCTTGTCATAACCACACTTCATACAATAGTCAGACTTCGTATTGATTTCTGCATAAAGAATATGGTCATACATAAATGAAATAACTTCGAGAACTGCTTCAATGTTATTTTCAAGGTTTGCGGCTTCAATATATGAAACAGCACCGCCTGTGCTTAATGCTTGGAACTTACTTTCAATTTCCAGTTTTTCAAAAGGATTAATATGTTCAAATACTGGTACATGATAACTGTTAGTAATGTAATTTCTGTCCTTGCCGTCAAGTTTAACAAAAATATCATCACCAAAACGCTTCTTTAAACTGTGAGCGAATTTATCTGTTGTGGATTCAATAGGAGTTCCATATGGAGAATAATCTATGTCTTCCTCTGCTTTCCACTTCTCACACTTTTCGTTGAGATATTCCATAACCTTTAAGCCAAATTCTTCGCCGCAACCGTGGTCAGAATGAGAATGACCAGTCATGTATTTAACACATTCATAAAGTCCGGCATAACCAAGACTAATTGTTGAATATCCATGATGGAGTAATTCATCAATCTTTTCACCTGGCTTTAGTCTTGCAAAAGCACCATCTTGCCACAAAATTGGTGCAACATCTGATAGAGTTCCCTCTAATCTTTCGTGACGGCATTTTAAAGCTTTATGACAAAGTTCTGTTCTTTCGTTCATAATCTGCCAGAACTTATCCATATCGCCGTTTGAAGAAAAGGCAACATCAGGAAGGTTAATTGAAACAACGCCCTGATTAAATCTACCCCAATATTTCGGCTTGCCATCATAATTCTTTGCGTTGGCAATATTACCATACTTTTCTGTAAAACGGTCAACACTTAAGAAGGAACGACAGCCCATGCATCCGTAAACGTCGCCATTCTTATATTCTCTCATTTTCTTAGCTGAGATAAAGTCTGGCTGCATACGTTTAGCAACACATTTTGCCGCGAGTTCTGTTACATCATAATACTCGCTTCCCGGTCTAACATTGTTTTCATCCAAAACATAAAGTAACTTTGGGAATTCCTGGGTAACAGGAACGCCTTCACGATTCTTCATTCCGGCTATTCTCTGTACAAAGAACTCTTTAATAAGGGCTGCCATTTCTTTTTCATATCCCGGCTTATCATTAATGTTCATAAAGACACTAATAAATGGAGTCTGACCATTAGTTGTGCTCATAGAATTAATCTGATAATTAAATGTTTGCACAGCGTCTTCAATGTCCTTTAATGTATCTTCATGAGCATACTGTTCTTTTTGAGCATCAGTAAGTCCCGGCATTTTATCATATTTTTCTTTTGTTCTTTCATAAGATTCTCTTACAAATGGAGCCAAAGCAGATAAATTAACTGTCTGTCCACCATACTGACTACTTGAAATAGCTGTAATGAGCTGAGTCATAACAGTAGTTCTCTTTACCAGTCTACTAGAACGTTCAATTAACTTTCCATTCATAACCGTGCCATTCTGCAACATATCATCCATGTTTGATAAACAACAGTTGTTAATTGGCTGAATAAAATAGTCCATATCGTGGAAATGAATTATGCCCTGTTTATGAGCATCAACAATATCCTTTGGCAGAATATATCTTTCGGAAATATCCTTACTTCCAATTCCCGCGATATAATCTCGCTGAGTTGTTACTATCGTTGAGTTCTTATTGGAATTTTCTGTTTTGATGTATTCGTTTTCTCCCTTTATAAGAGATAATACCTGTGCATCATAAGAACTTCTTGCCACTTCTCTCTTATATCTATATCTGATATAAGCCTTAGCCACTTCCTTATCAAGTAACATTAAGCTTTCTTCAACAGCATCCTGTATGTCCTCAACACTCACAGCATCTACATCACTGAACTTGACCTCAACCATTACCTTTACAGCCATTTCAATAAGAGTGCTATCTTGTTCCTCTGAGTTAGGATGGACTTCTTTGAAAGCACCATACACGGCATTTTCAATTTTTAGTCCCTCGTAATCAACGATTTTTCCATTTCGTTTAATTACCTTCTCCATAACATCACTCCTTTTCTATAAAATGTATTGTATTATAACGCCATTTTAATTTTAAAGCAAGGGAGTTAACATATCGGTTAAGTTTTTCGCCGCGAAAATCATAATCAGACTCAACGACAAGTTCTTGACCTGTCTGCCCTTCTTCAATCCATTTTTCAAAAATGGCGGCGAGTTGTGCCTGTTCCTTACCATTTTTTACAACAATTTCTTTTACCATGTTCTCACCTCTTTCTTTATAAATTAATTATAGCATATTTTTAGAAAAAAGTAAAGAGATAAAAACGGAGGCAGATGTTATCTACCTCCATTTCTTTTACTTAATAATATCCCATTTCTACATTTCTTCGTATAAATCATGGGCAAATGAGTTACCGCCAATTGAAGCATAAGCATCATACAATGAAGCTAAGTCTTCTTTTGTTCTCATGTCCAAAGCCTTTTTATCACAGTTAGCAAAGTAAATCTATGTGATTTCGTGCCGAAGACTTGATTTATTGATTTCCCTTGTTTCGTTTCGGTATTCATCAATTTTCTTATCAATTTCTTCAAAACGGGTTGACATTTGTTCTTTTAGGTCTGTAACTTCTTCCTTAATTTGTTCTACAGATTTTGTAATGTCTTCACCAAATTTTGAGAAGGCTTCTATCGCGGCATCATTCTTTGCTTTTTCCTGTTCGAGTTCATGTTTTAATTCCATATCCATTTCATCTGGCTCTTTCTTGGCTTTGATTATATCAACTATTACTTTACCAATAATGGTAATTACAGAGCCAACTCCAGCAAATATTGCGGCAAGTATTATTTCGTTCATTTCTTCACCTCCACCAAATCGTTATGATACTTGCTTTTAACCCTAAATTGTTCACAAGTAAATAGCCGCTCAATTGTTAGATTTTCAAGTTCCCAATAAGGTACTCGTATAAGCGGAATACCTTTGGATAAACAATAAGCGTTTTTTCTTCTATCCCACTCCTATTGACGTTGAAAAGCAATTTTATATCTGTGGAAATATGATATGTAACGGAAGTGCTATTCTCCGTCAACTTCTATCAGAACCACCAACTTTCCATTCTTAAAAACTGCAAAATCAAACCGGAGTGATTTTCCTCTTAAACTTTTGCAATCTGGAAATATAAATTCTCTTTTGAACTATAATCCTTTCTCAGAAAGCATTTTTGCGATTTTATCTTCTCCCTTTGACATTAAAGGTCATCTCGCCTAACCGGTGGAGGTGGTGGCGGAGGAGGACAAGGCGGAATATAATTTGTTACCTTTTCCGGCTTAAAGTAAGGCTGAATAGGAACTTCACCATCTACAACATGATAAGTTGCAATATGATAAAGTAATCTACCATCACCAGAAATTGGAATACCCAGCGGATATTTCTTTTGGAACTTCTTAATAGCATCTTCATAAGAGTCCTTGTTCCACTCATAAGAATCACAGTCTAAACAAGCAGAGAAGTGAGTTGTATTTATTACATCTCTCTTTGGCGGCTCTGGTGCTGGTGCATTAATAGCCCATTCTCTCCAATCTACCAAACCAAGCTGAATTTCTTCAAGTGAAGTTTGACTTAAATCATAGTCAACTAAATAAAAGGCTTCCTTACAGAACTTTAATTCATATAGTTCAGAAGTAGAATTATATTCAAATTTAAGTAAGATATAATACTTTCCAACCATATAAACCATATTAACTCGATTAATACTATCGAATTTTGATAAGAAAAGTTTGCCATTCCAGTCTGAATTATCAAATGTAATTTCTTGTGGTAAGTAGTTGTCTTCATTGATTATAGGAAGGCCATCGAATCCCGGAATAAGTATTACTTCATTAACTTGTTCATAAGCTTCAGCCGGGCTGCCTAGGCAATTCTATAATAATGATAATGTTTTGAAATAGTCAACTTTAAAGCCGCACATTTCAAAATGATTACAAGTTAAACATCTTGGATTAATCTATGTATGCTTTGGCGGCACACATGGAGGTATCGGTACAATTATACTAGGATTAAACAATTTTATCACCTCTTTATACAAAAATAAGGGAGTCCATGCTCCCTTAATAATGTAGAAAATATACGGTAGGTTTACAATCAGTTAGCAACCTGACTGAAATCGCAATCCTCTGGTTTCTTATCATCTCTCCAATTTTCAATACGTCCGTGTCTGAGAGAATATTCACCGTCGATACATTCAATTTCCATTGCTGTAAGTGCGGCGACCTTATTTTTAAACTTGTCTGGGTTAGCCTTGATTTCATCCGGAATATTACTAATCCATGCGATATGCTTTGGCTTACCATTATCCATTACTGAGAATGAAATAGCTGATACCCAGCCATTGTAATAACCCTTAGTAACTGGGGTAACTGGCATACCATTTGTATAGTCGATAATGCGACAACCTTCAAGTCTTTTTTCTGTTCTATCTTCAATCCAGTAAGGCCATGTTTCAAGCTCTTTACCATTGTAGATTTTTGTTGGTGGTTTTGTCGCGCCATCACAGAAAGCATCAATGGTATCTTCAAGTTCTTTCTTTAACTTTAAAGTCTTCCACGCTGGGCGCTTGCCTGGGTAATACTCACTATCAATATGAGTGATTACAATACCCTCGCCGCCATTTTCAATGGTATCAAGATAGAGTTCCCAAAGTTCCTTTCCTTTAACATAATTGGAGATTTCAACATGTTCATTTGGCGCAATCTTATTAAGAGTTGCAATTCTATTAATGAACCTTGTTTTCAACATGGACTTGCCGGCATAAGCAACAACATCAAAAGCGTAGAAATGAAGCCATTCGCCCTTTTCCTGTTTTGAAAGACAAGTATCTTTTAAGCAATTAAGTACCGAAGTAACCTTACGGCTGCCCTCATTATCCGGAAAATAAATTTCACCAATAAGAGCGGTACCATTTGGAAGAGCTTCAAGTTCCTTACAGATATGAGGAATCCATTCTGCCTTATCTGCATAGCCGCCATTTACCGATTCTGTTCTACTTCTTGAATGGAAATTGCCGTCCATGTCCTTGATAATCATAGTCCAAATACCATCCATTTTTCGACTGCCATAGTAATATTCACTAAATACAAGTTCCTTTGCTTTAGCCTTTTTGTTGCCCTTAAAAGTCTTAGCAAAGCTGTAATATTTCATTGCATCAAGATTGAAAAAGTCTATGCCATCAATAAAAATTTCCATAAATTACTCCTCTTCTTCTTCCATTATAAAAGTTTCTACAAAAATTGTTGCTTCTTGCATGAGTTCATCGAGTCCACGGTTATTATCAATAACAATATCGTACTGATAATTCTCTACGTTATCGTCGGCATGATTGCCTAAGGATATTGGTTCTCCTCTCTGAACAATCATTGTTAAAGCATTAAAGTCTTCAACAAATCTTTTTATTTCTTCCGGTTCGCGGCAATCAATAAATAAAAGGTCACAAGGGTTTTCAGCATTACGATATCCCTCAATTCTTTCTTTCATATTCTGATATGGAACATCTTTCCATCTTGTAAGAGCATCTTTAAGGTCAGAAAGAAAACGTCTATCTTCTGGGGTCTTGCCGCCATCCCAACCAAAAATTCTAGCACGCATTTTTACATAATCTATAGTAGAAGTAATCTTTACATGTTTACCTCTCGCTTCGGCTATTTTAGTTACCATAGTTTCAAAGGATGTTTTTCCTGATGCTCCTCTTCCATTAACAATTACAATTTTAATTTTCACTCAACTCCTTTTTTGCTTCATCAAGGTCATCATCATACCAAACGCTATTGCCGCCACTTTCTGTCATCTGCAACATTGTTATTGCTTCATCAAGTGTTACAATATTAATTGGATTTGGTATATTGCTATCAAAACCATACTTCTTTAAGAACTTACCAAGATGTTCAATCTGACTATCATCACCAAGGAAAGTATAAAGGTGGATATTACCCTCCTTAGCAGATTCCCAAATAAGACTGAATAGTGGGTATGAAGCTTCAGTATCATCGAGAACAAAATGTACAAATGGCTTAATTTCATCAGAACGAATTATTGTATAGGTCGCTCTATCCGGAAATTCATAGAATCTTTCAAAAGCATCATAATTACCCGTTACAAAACGAAGTGAATTACCTTCAATTATTCTCTTATAGTCCTTATCTTCTGGCGCATAAAAACTATAAATATTTTGTAATGTAGAAGGTCTAAGGTATCTTAGTGGCTGGAAAATCTCAATGAATTCCTTAGAGTAATCCATACGAGAATCTACATTAACAATAGGGTTAAAGCTGTCAATCAATATGGTATTACCTTTAAGTTTCTTAATCTTTTTTAAAGAAGAATATATCTTAATATCAGGGTAATACTTCTTAAAGTAATCCTTTTCTGCTTTACTAGCAAAATCGCCATAAAGGTAAACAGCACTATTACCATGAGTATAAGATAATGCAACCTTTATTATTCTTAAACTTATTAAAGAAAATACATCAGTGTTGTAAACTATTACTACATTAGTGGGAGCAACCTGAGAAATCATTTCTCTATAAGTAGATACGAATTTCGCGGCGATATTACATATTGATAAATCTGCGTAATCCAAATTTCCAAGTCCAAGATGATTATATTCAAAATTTAAATAATTCATTTTGGTTAGGAAATTAATCTTATCTGTTAGTGATAAATCATCTCTTATTTTCATCTAACATCCTCCTTTTCTTTATTTTACTTAATTATAACATAAAATTTTTAAAATGTAAATAGATAAACTTCTTATACTATTTATATTATATATTAATAATAAAATACCACAACTTACTTTAAAAGTAAAGATTTTCACTTTATTAAAGCAATAACTTAACCAAAGCAAATCTCTTGACTTTTTCTGTAAGTTGTGTTATTATAAAAAATAGAAAGAGTGAGGTGGAATAAAATGGAAATTAAACTAAAATTAACAGATAATCTTAATAATAGAAATGCGGCGAATTTAGTAAACTCTTTAAGAGAGCTATCATCGTCTGTATTTATATACAAGGATTCTGGCAGAAAAGTTAATGGTAAAACGTTGGTGGGTCTTTTATCAGAAAACTTTTCAATAAATGAGATTATAAATGTAAATTTTAGTAATCTTGATGAACTGAGTAGATTATAGAGTATCTTTTCATATTATGGAAAAATTATTTAAGGAGGCGATTATATGGACTATAGAATGTGGAAATGCACAGCGGGTGCTGGCGAAAATTGCGTCCCATTAATCAAAGCGTCGATGAAAACAAACGATGGTATTAACTCTAATACTCCTCTACAATTTATTGCTTTTGAAGCAGCAAGTGGAACAAAATTCTATCTTAATGATTCAAAAGAACCTATGGAAGTTCCTTCAACTGGTAAATTTATTACTCCTTTTGATGGACAGCGTGGAATGAAGATTTGGTCTTTAAAATTTAAGAACAGATTTTCAGGTAATATTTATTATATTGTGTGAGGTGTTTTAAATGGGAAGTTTCTTTGACCCATTCGGCGGCATTGGCTCTAGTAGCGGTGGCGGCGGAGGAGGCGGTGGAAGTACCGCAACTTATTCTGTAGAAAAATATACAGACAACCAAACAGGAGAAGTTACTTACTCACTCACCAAAACTGATGGTGGCCAGACTGTAGAAGTTGGTGACTTAATCGGTTTCAATGGTAACGAAATTCTTGTTTAGAGTGGCAATCAGATTAAGCTCTTAAATGGAGTTATCGCTGATATTAATACTAAGTTATCTGCGCAGTATAACTTTACAACTTTTACTGCTCTTGGTATTAATACTTCGGGAAAAACTTTAAAGCAGATTACAGATGAACTTATCGCTAAGAACTTACCACAAAACACAATAGTTACTGGTCAGATTTACACAAAGGCTTTACCTTTTAGCGGCAATGCAGAAGCTGAAGTTATGGTTAATCAGCCAGCATATTGGTGGAAGGTATGTTCACTTACAAATGCTCCTTATAGTTGGAACGCTATTACAGCATCAAGTTCTTGGGGCAATAATGGTATTGTACTTGACTGGACTCCAACATATTACACACTTCCAGCCGCAACTGCAAATGCACTTGGCGGCGTAAAGATTGGTGCAAATGTTAATGTTGCCAATGATGGTACAATTAGCGTTTATAAGGGCGTTAAGTCTTTTGGACTTATTGAAACAGAAGGCTTAGAAAAAACTTATCGTGTTGTATTTAGTGATGATACTACATATGACTTGGTTATTACTGATGGTTCAACTGGTGCAACTGGTAATGGTATCGCTTCCATTACAAAGGTATCAAGTGAACAGTATGTAGACCTTTATCAGATTACTTACACAGACGGAACAACTTATGAGTTCTCAATTCATAATGGTGAACCGGGCACAAATGGTGAAGATGGTAATGGTGTCAAGGGCGCTACGGTTAATGCAAGCGGACACTTAATTCTTACTTTAGATGATGATACTACAATAGATGCCGGTGTTGTAAAAGGCGCAGATGGTCAGGCTGGTGCAACCGGTGCTGATGGTAACGGCGTTAAGAACGCTACAGTTAATAGTAGTGGTCACTTAATTCTTACATTAGATGATAACACAACTATTGATGCTGGTGTAGCAAAAGGTGAAGATGGTAAGTCAATCGAAATCAAAGGTTCTTTTGATGACCCTTCAGAATTACCAGAAGAAGGAAACGAAATTGGTGATACTTACCTTATCAATGGACACCTTTGGATTTATGATGGTCAGACTGGTGGCGGAAGAGTTAATGGATTTAAGGACAATGGTTCTATTCAGGGTACTCCAGGCCGTGGTATTACATCAATAAGTGGTCCTATTTCAGCCGGACTTATTGATACATACACTATTAATTTCTCTGATGGAACAACATCAACTTTCCAGGTAACCAATGGTGCAAATGGCGCGAACGGTAACGACGGTGCGGCAGGTAGAGGAATTGTTAAGATTGAGGAAACTGCTGAATCAAGTGGCGTTCACACTTACACAATTACCTATACAGATGGTACAACATCTGCTTTCTATGTTACTGATGGTAGCGATGGTTCAAATGGTGCTGCTGGACGTGGTATCACAACAGTTGCAAAAACATCAACAGCCGCAAATGTTGACACATATACTATCACATATTCTGATGGTACAACATCAACATTTAATGTATCAAACGGTGTAAACGGAACAAACGGTACTAATGGTACAGATGGTGTTTCAGTAACATCTGCTACAGTAAATGCGCAAGGACATCTTATCATTTCACTTAGCTCAGGTAGTCCTATAGATGCCGGCGAAGTTCAGGGTAAAGATGGTACATCAATTAACATTATAGATAGCTTGGAAAGCTCTAGTGACCTTCCTTCTACTGGTCAGACAAAAGGTGATGCTTATCTTATCGGCGGCGATATGTGGGTTTACACTGGTACGACAGAAACTGGCTCAGTAAACGGCTTTAAGAATGTTGGACAAATTCAAGGTCCGGCTGGTCGTGGTATTTCAGCGGCTTCTATCTCAAACGGAAATCTTTATTTAACATACACAGACTCTGCAACTCCAGTTCTTGTTGGCGCTGTTAAGGGCGCAGACGGTAAGGGTATTGCAAGTATCACTGGTCCAGTATCTGCTGGTTTGGTTGACACCTATACAATAACCTACACAGACAACACTACTTCAACTTTCACCGTAACAAATGGTGCACAGGGTCAAACTGGCCCTAGTGGTAGAGGTATTAGTTCAATTACTAAGACTAACACAAGTGGTTTGGTAGATACCTACACAATAGCTTACACATCTGGCACAAGTTCAACATTCACCGTAACGAACGGTGCAAATGGTATAGACGGACAGAATGGTAATGATGGTGTTGGTATCGTATCAATTACAAAAACTGGTTCTGCCGGAAAAGTTGATACATATACAATTCTCCTTTCAAACAACCAAACAAGAACCTTTACTGTAACAAATGGTAATGATGGTTCTAATGGTGCTGATGGTGTTGGTATTAAATCAGTTACAAAGACTGGTACAGTTGGTAAAAAGAATACTTATCAAGTTGTTCTTACAGACGACACAGTTGCTCTCACATTTGACATTACTGATGGTGCAGACGGTGCAAACGGTAATGATGGTGATGACGGTGTATCTGTTACTAACGCGGCAGTAGATGAAACAGGACACTTAATCATTACACTTTCAGAAGGTAATCCAATAGATGCTGGCTATGTAATTGGTGACGAAGGTAGGGGAGTAAGTTCAATTGCAAAGACTTCAACAGTAGGACTTGTAGATACTTACACAATAACCTACTCAGACGATACTACAGAAACCTTTACAGTAACCAATGGTGCGACCGGTGCTACTGGTAAGGGAATTAGCGGTATTGCAAAAACTGGTACATCCGGAAAGGTTGATACCTACACAATTACCTTTACAGATTCAACTCAGTCAACCTTTACTGTAACAAACGGTAATGATGGCGCGAATGGTAGAGGTATTAAATCAGTTACTCTTACAGACACAGAAGGTCTGGCAAAAACTTATACAATAACATTTACTGATAACACCACAACAACTTTTACAGTTAATGATGGTGCGCAAGGTGTACAAGGCCCAGCAGGTAATGGTATTAAAACAATTGCAAAAACTAGCACTGCTGGAAATGTTGACACTTACACAATCACATTAGATGATAATACCACAGAAACATTCACTGTAACGAATGGTACTAATGGTACGGACGGTGTATCTGTTACTAATGCGGCAATTAACAACGATGGAGAACTTGTTCTTACATTAAGCAACAGCACTTCTAAGAATGTTGGTGTAGTTGTTGGTGCTACTGGCCGCGGCATTGCAAGTATCTCTGGTCCAGTTACAGATGGACTCATTGACACTTACACAATTAACTACACAGATGGTTTGAATCCAACTACTTTCCAAATCACAAATGGTGAAGATGGTCTTCCAGGCGCACCTGGTCGTGGTATTTCAAGCGTCTCAAAAACAAGTTCAGATGGACTCGTTGACACTTACACAATCACTTATACAAGTGGTGCAAGCTCAACGTTCACAGTAACAAACGGTGCAACCGGTGCTACTGGTAATGGTATCGCTTCTATTACTGGCCCAGTTTCAGTAGGCTTAAAAGATACCTACACAATCAACTTCACAAACGGAACATCAACAACTTTCGATGTTATAAATGGTTCAACTGGCGCGACTGGTAATGGTATTTATGATATTAGCCTTACGGGAACAAGCGGCAATGTTGATACCTATGAAATCAGTATGGATGATGGTTCATTCTATACCTTCACGGTAACAAATGGTACAAACGGAACAAATGGTCGTGGTATCGTATCAATCCTTAAGACTGGTACAGTAGGTCTTGTGGACACATACACAATTACCTACACAGATAGCACAACATCTACTTTCACAGTAACCAACGGCGCTGATGGTTCTGGCGGTGGCGGCGGAACAGTTGAACGCTATGTTCCTAAGTATGCTCATAGAGAAGGAAATGACGTTTACTACGAAGCTTAGGTTGAAGAAGGCCAGTTATATGTATTTGACTGCGGTACATACACTTGGGTAGGTGTTCAGTACAAGGATGAAAACGGCAATAACATTGGTAATGAATACGGTCACACAGGTGCAACTACTATAGTAATGGCAACTGCTCCAACTGGCGCAACACAAGCAGTAATGCGTTTCTTCCCGGGCAATGATGTTGCTTTTGAAGATATTGACTGGACTAAGATTAGTTGGTCTAAGAGCGGCGAAACAGCTGGACAGGCGTCTGGCGCAAACTCAGTAGAACTCGAAAGAATGATTAAACCGCTTATCTCAACAGATATTTCAGACATACTCGCGAAGGGAACTCTTGCTAATCCAATTTATTTAACCCTTATGGGCGACTCAATTACCTACGGTTACTCAGCAAGTGACGGAAAGTCATGGGCAGCATTACTTGCAACTTATCTTTCTGAAAGATATTTAGCCGGGGTTGTTGTTCAGAACACTGGTGTTTCTGGTTGGGTATCAACAGATGCCGTAAACGACATTGAATCAGCAATGCCAGCAAACTCAGACATCGTTATTGCTATGTTTGGTACAAATAACCGTAGAGGTTTAACAGAATTAAACGCTCTTTACGATGACTATACAACATTCTATAACCGTGCTCAGAGTATTGGTGCAAAATTCATTCCGGCTTGTTGTACAGCAGAAACATTAGTTAACGAATCCCTTGGCCCTGCTGGTCCTGGTAAATACGTTACTGACATGAGTGAAATTCACAGAATCCTTTCAAGATGGGCAAAAGACCACAACCTTGAATTGCTTGATATGTATGAAGAATTGCTCAAATACTGCAACTATGACACAGATGCTTTCGATAAACTCTTTAATCAGACTGAAACAACAAATGTGGGTGGCGTAAGTTATCCATTCCATATTCACCCTAACGATGACGGACACTACTTAATGTATAGGCTCTTCTGTGAAAAGTTAGGAATCGCGGCACCGGTTGAGCAGTATACTGCTCCAGTTGGAGGCGGTGGCGGAGGCGCTGGATATGTACATAGAATTGTATTATATCGTAAAGGTTATTACTACTTAGCTTTCCAGATTTACACAAGCACTTCTGCTTCATTCCAAGGCGACACAGCTGAAGCAAGAACTGCATTGGCACAGCACTTTGTGGATAATAACTTTACTTCGTATAGCTGGCGTTCAATTCCTCCAGTAACCGGCTGGTATCGTGAAACAGAAAATGGTACGGCAATCCCTATTTGCGCCATTTACTACGACACAACCAAGAATGAGTTTGTCGGCGTAAGAGAAGGCGCTTCAACATCTACATTCACGGATGCAGCCATTACGCTTGATACAGACGATGTTGCTGCGGCACCTAAGGCAACAATCTTCGATAACAACATCCAAGCAATTGGCGGCGGTGGCGGAGGAGCGGCCGAAGAAGTAGTTTCTGCTACATTCCCTACAGCAAGCGGCTTTACAAACTTCTCTGGTGACTCTATCGTGTTTAAGAAAGGACGAGTTGTAACATTATCTATCATCCTTACCGTAGGAAGCGGAGGATGTAATGCACATGCATTACTCGGTACAATCGCGTCGGAATATAGACCGTCTTCAGTAATTGTTCTTCCGGGTATAGTTGCTTATGAAAGTGATGCATCACCAATGGCTTGTGGTGTAAATGTCAACTCAGACGGTACAGTTAGATACTATGGTGATTCTCTTGCCGCAGGTAGACATATATGCATAAATGGTAGTTACTTATTACCATCGTAATGATAACGGGAGGGAGATAACACTCTCTCCCTTTATTTTAATTTTAAATTTTCTACATAATAAAAGAGGTGATTAAAATGGCATGGCATACTTATGAATCCTCTGGTGATAGTGTTATTGGCGCGAATGTTGAAGAATGTCCGGTAACTCCAGACTTCTTAGGTCATAATACTATTGCTGTAAAGGCTAATGTTAATATAGAAGTTAATGATAAGGTTTATCATTTAGACGGTATAGAGGGTAGTACAAATGTAAATGTTGTCGGCCCATCTCTCAGAACTAATGATAACTTATATATATTAACCTATGACCAAAAATTTATTAATGTAAGGAGGTAATGTTAATGACATACGGCAGTGCACATTATTGGGCTTCGGAAGACCTTAATACAACAGGCGAAAACGTCGGAATAACCCTTGATAGTATGTGTGATATTATCATGGCTAATGACGTAACAAGTGGCAATGTAGTTGTATTTATTCCGGGCGATATTGAACACGGTGAGAAAGGACACTTTGCTCTTGGTGAAGGCGGTGGAGGTAGTGCTGAAATTGATGCAAGCATTTATCAGGTTATCGTTGGTGACGGAGAGGGCAATGGTGTTGGTGCTTAGGGTGGCGCCGAAGCTTAGGAAGCTAATAAGATTTATTTGAAGGATAAGAGATTAGGTCCGAATATTCCAACTCATGAAGACGATGGTACACCAATTTAGGATGTTGATACTGGTTCATTTACTATCGCTTCAAATGGTTTGGGTCATACTCATACTGAAACAGTTCATGATGATGACCTTGATGAAGATGTAGAGGTACAAGTTGAAGACGATGGTTGGAAAGCTACAATTGAGGATTTAGCTAAGGTACTTGCTACTGGTAAAAGTAAGGTTGAGATTGGTGAAAAGGATGCGGACTATAATTTAACTTTCTGGGAAGATGCCCTTAATGGTCCAGATATAAAAATCAAAGGTGCCGCAAAAATTGAAATGCTCGAAAAAGCAGTTGAAACTGATAATCCGGGCATTACAGCAATTTCAATGAGAGGCAATTCTCTTATTGATATGTCGAATGAAAAGGTTTATGATTATGATTGGAAAAATAGATATTTTCCAAATAACAGTTCAGCGCGAGCAGAATTTAGAAGATTAAGTCCTTTTGCTAATAAAAATGATGGTCCTATACTTCAACTTAAAGGGTCTCCTACTGTTATGTTCTAGGATGACGCCATTGTTAAGGTTGATAATGGTTCTCTTATTGAAGTAGGTGGTAATGCAAGAATTCACGTTGTTGGTGGCGAATGGATTAACAATGCGGCTCCAAATGCTATAAATGGTCTTGAAGAGAAAAAAATAGTTAACATCATGGCTGGACCGGGCTTTTGGTCTGAGTTATATGGAAAGGATGATTTTTATAGTGTTTTAAACATGAACCCTGGTACATTGATATTAACAACACAACTTCTAAAAAATCAAATTCCAACATCTGGTGGCGGCAGTATTTATAGCTATCAGTCATGTTTTTATGATAGCGGCTATAGAGATACATATACACCGGGTTATTCTTTTAGTTCATCAGATTGGAATATCTTCCATCTCAACAGACTTGCTCCAAGTAGTTACACTTCAACCTCTGCTCCAAAATATGATAATCGAAGATTAAGAAGTAGATTAGCTTCTCCAACTTTCAGTATGTCAAATGCAACTATGCTTAGTGTGACAGCAACGGACGAATCAGCAGTTTGTTTAAATATTGCTTCAGCAAGTAAGGGAACGATTGTAACAGATATAAGTTCAAACGGACATATCAATATTAAAGCCGGAATAGAATAGGGAGCTTCATTCGTATACGATTTTGGTTCGGATGCAGGCGCAGATGCTGCAATAAAGGTTGGATTCGCTGGTCGTTCAAGAATGGCTTTCTTTCCAAAAGATGGCACAAGCATACAATTTTCTCCAAGAGGACCTTTTGCCTTTTTCGCCAATGGCAAATATACAGAAATGCATTGGGAATGGGAAAAGTTTTATGGTTTATTTGCTGGACATGATGTTTTTGCTCAGGTTGATGGAAATAGTCACTTTGAGTCATGGAGCGGAACAGTTATTTTAAGAAATTCTAATAATTTAAGAGCTTATAATGGTTCTGACACTTCTAGATATGCTTACTATCCTTATTTCTCATCTCCTGGAAAGAATCGTTCAGTTAACGGAACAATAACAGTAAATGCAGATTTATCTAACACATCTATTGCTGATATTGAAAGCACATATGCTAATCAATTAAAGAGCGCAACTACCCTAAACGCAGCAATACAGAATGATTATACATGGACTGGTTTTTCTGGAACTTCAAAATCAAAATTGCCGGCAAGATATTATGAAACACTATCATGCTCTTCTTGCACTTGCATAGGAACTATATCAAGCATAAATCTTTATGGAGATTATGATACTTGGGATGAAATATATAACTCAGAAGAATTTAAACAGTGGATAAAAACAAACTTAGGTTGTACCAACACTCCAACTTATAATTCTGTAACCGGAGGAGAAATTACTAGAAAGCAGCAATATAGTGATGGACGTTGGAATTATACTGGCACTTTCCCTATAAATATAACTAACATTACTATAACAATTGAATCTAGTCATTCAACAACTCCAATTGACGAAGCATATTCAAACTTTAATCTTGTTTATAATGGTAGTAGTTCATATCCGGGCACAGTTGAAATGAGAAACAAGATAGTAACAGATTTCTTAAGCAATAAAGATTATTACCTAAGACAAATCTTTAAACTTCCTTCAAGTCCATATTTTTCTTATTCATCACTTACGGAAAATCAGTATGAAGAGTCAATTTCTTTAGAAGATATTACCTTTAACTAGACAGGTGGAGACTACAATTATTATATAACTATTACAACTTCTAGTTATATAAATTTAAACAATACAACTGTAGAACAATTTTTACAAAACTCTTAGGTATTAACTTCTTTAAGAAGCACTTTTGGCAACTTCACAACAGTAGAGCCTTTAGAAAATGTAGACTTACAATACAGTCGCTATCAGTATAGCAGATATTATTATGCTATTAAAGGTATTAAGCTTCATTATGATAGTTGGCCAATGACTAATACATTCTATAGTAATAGTCCTAGCAGCGGCAGTATGTTGAATCATCCGGGAGAAGATTTAAGTAGTTTAGACCCAGCAACACAGAACACTATAAAGAATAAAATTGGAACATCTTATACATCTAGTTCTTATGGTGTCTGGGACTGGTCAAACGCAACCTTTGCCAATGACTATGCAGTTACAGAAACAGTGAAATATAGTGTTTCAACAACTTCTACATACACAGGAAACACAGAAACCCATCTTGGAAAGAATTGGTATGGACCAATTCAAACAGCCGATAGAGTTGGCGATAAGGATTGGGATAGGTCTCCTATCGTTCAGGCATATGGTCCAGTAAACATTTGTGTAAGAGAAAAATACTTACCTGGTCTTGAATATAATACTACAATAACCACAAGCGAAAATGAGTTTGATTTAACAGACATGAATCAGGCAATAAGAGATTTTGTGGCTTCTAGTCATTATCAAGAATTACTGGATTATATTAGTAATAACTACTCTGGAAAAGAGCTTTATTACATTAATCGTATAAACACTACTGCTTCTACTACTCAATATGCAGTTTATTTCTTCCTTAAAGAAGACGATTGGGATTTGGAAGTAGCTTCAACTACTAACGTGCCTGTAGTTGACGTGACTGAAGGCTCAGAACTCCGTATCTATGGCGGCGCGAAGATTAAGGCTGTAACTAAATATGGTGAAACAACATATGAATTTAGTAGTGCTGATTCAGGTGAAGAACCTGTATCATTCACACTTTCAGAACTCAAAGCGCTTAAACAATTACTTAATAACACTTAATAAAAAGGGGAGTCTTCGGACTCCCTTTCCTTATCTCTTTACTTTTTCCTCGATTTATGCTATAATAAAATAAAAACATTATAAAAAGGAGGAATTAAAATGAATTTTGATAACACACTAGCAACATTCGGTTCA
This sequence comes from Eubacterium sp., assembly GCA_017965495.1. Classification (GTDB taxonomy): domain Bacteria; phylum Bacillota; class Clostridia; order Lachnospirales; family Lachnospiraceae; genus Eubacterium_G. The sequence goes on from JAGCPW010000095.1 coordinate 111,644, forward strand.
GATGGTGGCGGCGAATTCAAACGTGACATTGACCGAGAAGAATCCATTGGTTATTCAGATGGTTCTTTCGCCGCGAAATGGGAACCTTTTGCGACAGCCGAAGAACCAATCGTGCCGCAAATTGATGACAAAATCCGTGGTATGTCTTATGGTTACTTTGCAAATCGCGGCGAAATAACATCGAAAAATGGTCTTGCTTCTCAGAGAACAATGTTCAATGTGGGATTTAACTGGACTTGTTTAACAGTGGTAAACTACCAAGAGTCTTACCATTCCACAAACATCTTTGCAGACCATCTCCGCACTCCGTCAGACCATGACATCGAATCATTTGTTAATGCCGCACATGAACGAGGGGTTAAGGTATGCCTAAAGCCAATGGTTCATTCTCAGGACAATGTGTGGAGAGCTTTTATAAGTTTCCCATCGCACAATATGGATGACATTGATGCTTATTGGAAGCCATGGTTTGAATCTTATAAGAACTTCATTCTCCATTATGCTGAACTTGCTCAGAAACTTGGTGTTGAAATGTTCTGTATTGGTTGCGAAATGCTTGGCACAGAACATCGTGAAGCTGACTGGAGATACATTATCTCAGAAGTTCGCAGAGTTTATACTGGTATCGTAATCTACAACACCAACCACGACCATGAAGATACACAGGGATGGTTTGACAGTCTAGACTATATCGGCACATCAGCATACTATCCAGTAGGTGACCCGGACAATTCTTATGACGACATGGTTAAGAAATGGACTGAAATACGTTATCGTCTTGATGCAATCGCGGCAAGCCGTAATAAGCAATTCATCTTTATGGAAATTGGTTGTCGTTCTGTTGAGGGTGCATCAGCACATCCTTGGGACTTTAACTATGACCTTCCATATAGCGAAGAAGAACAATACAACTTCTATAAATCATGTATGGACGTATTCTATGATGACCCATATTTTGCCGGCGTGTTCTGGTGGGATTGGCCAACATATCTCCCAACATCCGTAGGCCGCGATTTCTATATTCACAACAAGCTAACCGAAAGATACTTACACGATTTTAACGCGGCAAAACGTTAGACAAAAACTTAATATCACTACATAAATAGAGAGGATAGAAATATTCTCTCTATTTTTATTTTATGAGGTGATTTATATGACAAGAACAGAATTAGTAAAGTCATTAGAGGCTGACCTTGGAAAGCAGCTTGGCTCAAATTATGGCTATGACTGGTGTGCTGCTTATGTATCAGATAAACTTTTAAAACCAATTGGAGAAAAGTGGTTTAGTTCATGTACTCAGATGCGCGACTACTTTAACCAGAAAGGCAGAGTAAACCACGATTACAGAACTGCTGAAATTGGTGACATTATTGAGTTTGACTGGGATTTAAGCGGCGATTGCGACCACGTAGGAATCATCGTAGACGTAGACTACACTAAGGGCATTATCACAACAATTGAAGGTAACACAGACGGTAATCACTGGAAACTTTCAAAGGTTGCAAAGCACACTTACAGCATGGACTACAGATACTTTGCAAACATTATCGACATGAGTTCTGTTTTCATGAATGAAGTACAGGAAAACAAACCAGCCGGTGGAGAACAGACAGATACAGTTCTTAAGGCTGTAAAACTCATTATCGACGGCGAAGTAGTTTACGATGGCTACGCAAGAATTAAGAAGTAATGAGGTGAATTAAATGGCAGAAGAATTAGTAAAGGAAGAAGTTGTTGAGGAAGCTCCTAAGAAAAAGAGGGGCCGCCCGAAGAAAACTGAAACTACTGAAGAAACACCAGTAGTGGAAGAAGCAACCCCAGAAGAGGTTACAGAAGAACCTGTAACTGAAGAAGTTGCCGTTGAGCCTACTGTAGAAGTTCCTGTTGAAATCGTTACAGCAGAACCTACAAAGGCAGAAGTTGTTATTCCTTTCGCGGCGAAAGAAGCACCAAACTTCTATGCTGCCCGTGCAAACTCACCATTTAACGGCACAACAATTTCTCGTGTATTTAAATAATAATTACAGGCGGTGAGATTATGGCACTTGATTATTCTATTGTTGATGGAATAATCAGAACTCTTATCTCCGGTATAGACGGTGATAAAAAAGTCACCGCAGAAAATTTCTCAGGAAAGGACTTAAAACAATTCATAGACCACCAAGATGTGTTTTGGGATGGACTTGTATAGTTCCTACAAAATGAAGATGTAAAGATGGGCAAGTATGGATTGAAGCAAGCTGATTTTCTCAATGAGGAAAACGCGGCAAGTGTTGTTGAATTTATTAATGACCACGCCGACCTCATTGAGAATTTTCTTGATGATTGTCTTGAAAGAAAGACTGAACACTGGAACAAGAGTTTTGATAAGTTAATTGAAACTTTTAATGATATGGTTGTGGAAGATAAATAGATTGGTGAATCTATTTTTACAATAAATGATATTACTGCCGCAAATGCTGGTAATAGTTTTAGCGGTGGAGAATGGGTAAAACCTTGGTAGAATATTGGTGGTTACGATTATGCAGAGGTAAGAGGTAATGATAAAAGTACCGAAGCTCTGAACAATCCTGAGTTCTTACAATTTACTCATAGAATCTTTGATAAATTTATTAGACTTCTTATGCCGGAATATAAAAGGGTTGTTTAGGTTGAGGATTTGAATAGGAATTTTTGGGTTATTGGTCAGATTTTGGCGGCAATACTAGAGTTCTTGTTTAATGATGATAACCCTTATAAAGATGTGTTTGATGGGATATTAGATGAGATTGCTCAGCTATGGGAAAATCTATTATATCTTTGGATTGGTTTTATTGCTATTTCTTAGAAGAAATAGGTTGAGGATGTTTAGTTTATTGTTATGAGAGCCCCGGTTGATGATGTTAGGAATTTTGAGAAAAGGGATGGGGCAATGACACATATAACAAGCGCACTTTCTTTTTCGCAACTTTCAAATCTATTAAATTCTTTTAAAAGTAAAGTTGATTTTTTAAAGGATATATATACTAATAGTACAATTGTCGTGTTATTAGAGATTCCTTTTTATAATAAAGGTTTTAATGATTGGCATGGTGACAGTGCTTTCGGTTTATATGTTTATAATAGGAGGGTTAGTAATGTTGGAAATTTTTTAACTGTTATGTACACAGCAAAAGATTTCGCAGTAGATACTTCCGAACCGGAGTGGCAATATTATCCAATACAATATCTTGCTGAGGCAAGCACTAGACCAAATTCATCATAGAGTTTATTGGGAATTGTTTCAAGTGACTATAGCGTATTAACTGCACCACTCACAACTTTTATAAAAAATGGCAAAGAATATTCAATAGTCACAGAAAGCCACCCACCTAGAACAATCTGCGCGGCAAGAACCAAATACAATTTATCAATTACTTTTAGCGGCAAAGATATTACAGACTTAGGAATTACAATGGATTTCTATGATGTTGCTTATGATTTATTTGGCGCAGCATCATCAAAAGTATTAACGGTTAATCTCGTTTTAGATAATAATGAAATGGTATATGACAGTCATCAAAGCTATACATTACCTTAGCTATCGGGGGCTGTTAAAGTTGAAAAGGGAATATATTGGGGCGAAGTTTTAACAGACTTTAACCAAAATTAAAGAGGTGATAGAAAATGGCAATAACAGGTGGTGGAACAGAACAAAATCCTTGGTTAGTCCATAGTTATAATGAGCTTAAAACAATAACTACAGATACCTTTGGTGGATATTCTCCGTAGGCTGCAAACACTACTATGTATATTAAACTTGATAATGATATTAATTGCAATGACTATGGTGAATCTTTTGAGTGGGAAACCATAACGATTGGAAATTATTCGCATTATACTGGGTGCAGATATGTGTTTGATTTAGGTGGTTATACTATTAAAAATGTTAAAGTCAAAGCTGCAAACAAGATGTTTGTTTTTGGCGGTGCCATTAGTGGTGGTGAGAATGTAAACGCAACATTACAAAACGGAAAAATACTTAACGTGTTTTTAACCGGTGCTGTTGGTTTTGTTAGCGGCTATGTTGATATGTTAAACATTAGCATAAGTATAAACGGCACTGACGCAACAGGAATTATATTCGAGAATATACAAGATGGCAGTATAATTCAGAATTGTGCTATTTATTTTGAAACAGCGAAACTCAATAATGGATTATTTATGGCTCAGTATCATTATGGCGATTATGATTTCCTTAAAAACTGTGATATAGAACTACATATTAATAATTTGAATGGTCAACAGATTATTGGTAGAAGCGGATATAATGGAGCTATTCATTCATGCGAAAGCTTAAGAATCACTGGTAAAATTAAAGGTGGCTTGCCAAGATATGCTCTAAGAATTGGAACGAGTTATTATTCATTATTGTCCGGGGGAAGTTTAACCACCCTTAATTCATCATGTGTAAGCATAGATTTTTCTGAAGTAACTACAGGTGGATAGGAAAATCGTTTTGATTCTATCACCGGTTAGTCATTGGTAGGAACTGTTGTTAACAAGACAATAGGCAATACAGCTTGGACAGAACGCACAGATGCATATCTTGTAACTGATGAAGAAGTTATAAACGGTAATGCACTTAGAGCTAATGACTTTGTGGTAGTAAACGTAGTAGGTGGTTAAACATGTCAACATGGTACATTGTAGACGGTAATCTTCCATATCTCAATGAATTCCCAGAAATGAAAGTTATTGAGGATGCCCCCCTAGGTGTATGGAGAATAATAGACGGTGAACTTCCGTTTAAGCTATCGTTTCCGGAAATGTCCGGAATCAACGATGCCCCTGCTTTAGTTTGGCGTATCGTTGATGGAAACTTACCAACTAAACTAGTATTTCCAAAAAACTATGGAATTACAGATGTCCCTCTTGGTATTTGGGCAATAAAAGACGGGGAGCTACCATACCGCAGAAATTTTCCACCAATGCCAGGCCCCCCAAGAATGTGGGGCTCTCCAATAAAAATTCTCCTAAAAGAAATGCATGAATCCCCAATACTTCTCAAAACCCAAAAGTCCCAAGACGTACAAATTGGTGACACAACAATCCCATATCAAATTACAAAGCGCTTATTCGATGGTATAGATTGGGAATTAATATAAGGAGGTAGTAGTATGAACTACGGACAAGACAAGTTCTTTAACGGCGATAAAGGCCTTTATACTACCCTCATATCAGACCTACTTGATAAATATACATTAGACAACGATTTCCGGAAGGATGTCCAAGTGGACTCCTTCTGGAACGAGTCTTTAGCCAGACTTTTAGAATTACTTAACCAAAAGATTGACCCTAATGGTATTCGTAATTATGAATCGTCTGGCTTATTAGTAGAACTGATAGACGGTACAATAGATGATTCTGTGCTAAGAGCCGCACTTACCACAAAGGATTCAAATGATAGATATGCCGCAATCCGCTTAATGGATGTTATGGACGCGGATGCTGGTGCTAATTTTTGCGGCGGAGATATATATGAACAAATGAGATTATATGAAACCATTACTATCAATGGCGTAGTTGGTAAGAACGTTTTATTTGATAGTTAGGCTTTTGAACCAATAGATAAACTATTAGCTGGGGAAGACATTCTTCATGGCGATTTCACCTATATAATAAGGGGAATCCGTTCAGGCGTAAACGCTGAAACTGGAAAACCTTATTGGCCAGCATATGATAGTGATGGAAATTCAGCAACAGCTTCAACTCCAACAACCTATCGAGTAGTCAAAAAACCATGGGTAATTCCTTGGTTCAACCTCGACATGGAAAGTTACTCTAAAGTTCGCGGCGAAGACAAGAAACTCAGTGTCCTTGCAGACCCATCAGACTTAGGTTTCACCTGTATGCAAAGAGATGGACTTGCAGATGACATGGAGTTTAGAATCCAAGCTATGCAAATTTACAACATACTCGTTGAAATTGGTCGCGAAAAAGGTAGAGGAGAAACAGAGTTTAACAAATACAGAGCTTACGGTAAACAAATTGACTACACATCTCATAACTTTGAACAAATCGACATGGATAACCGTCAAGTTCTTGAAGTAGATGACACCGTAGAAACAGTTCTAGGAAGCTCAATGGCCCTACGCATAGGCGATTTAATACCGCCAGAATCTACTGTAGACTTTAGCAGTATTGAAGATATGTATGTTTCAATTTGCTACAGTCCATTAGAACAAACAGAAGGCATTTATCCAATAGAATTAACCAACGAAGAAGTAACACAATATTTCTCAGACATAATCTACGACATGCTTGAACAAAGTACAGAAGCTCCATCTCCACCGGACATTGTATATAGAGTCCAAACCGTAGATAGAAGTGCCAAGAGATTACTCGCTGCGGTTGAAGTCGTAGATGAAGACCACATAGACGACAATGCTCCAGTTGCCCTTGGCGGTTGCTTACACTATTGCGGCAAGTTTGGTTCAATCCAACTCATGGAAAAAGATGCCGCAAAAGTTGCAGAGAGAATTGGCGTAACCTATGAAGAATTTGAAGTCATGGAATTTGATGATTTCTGTACCCTATGGGCAGAAAAAGCAAATCGCTGGATTCGTCTTATCATGCCGCAAAATAAACGTAGAGTTGAGATTGAAGACCTTAACAGAAACTTTTGGGTTATTGCTCAGGTAATTGCTGGCGTTAGTGCTTATTTATTTGACGGGGACGGTCCAATCGGTGAATTCCTTAAAGGCATGATTAAAGAAATTGGTCAGCTTTGGGAGAACGTTATTTATCTTTGGATGGCACAAGGCTTAATTGGAGAACCACCATTCATAACAGATACACATTGCGAAGTGCTTATGCCGAACGCAGCTCATGGGAAAGTTTCAATGACCTATGATGACTTCGTTTGCTCTCCAGAACTCAATTATCTCTTACAAAAATATCCAGATAAAAACCTCTGCATTTTGCCTTACATGAGAAAAAATAATTATGAGAACGATTATTACTCTAAGGTATCGTTCCCAGGTGTTTATATCTATGATAGAAACATGGATAACCCTTCCTGGGAGGTCTTACCATTAAATACCACAGGATTGGAAATAGATTTGGGAGATTATGCCGACCATATATATGGCATAATTAAATTACCGGAATACAATATCTCAACTGGCAAATATATGGTAGACGATTTCACGGCAGAAATGTTCCCTGAGCATTATAGAAACTACTTAACTTTCGCGCCACTTAGCTCAGCACCATATATTGGTCTTGACCTTAAGAGATACTATGGTCTTGCAAGGGATATTATAGATTTTGACGGCAAACTCTACAAGAAAAACTCTGAAGGTGTTTGGGAAAAGAATCCACAAATTGACATTCATATTATCTTTAGAGATACAGCAAGAGAAATGATGACAGACAGGGTACTTAACCTTATGGAATATAGAGGTCAGTATGAAGAAGGAGAAATCGTAACAAAGAGATATAAAACAACTCTTGACAGCGACCCTCTTGCTGAGGTAGCACCTACATTAACACCTATTAAAAAGGGTTACTATTAGGGCGAAATGTTAAGTACATATGTTGATGTTGATGACCCTATGTATTCAATTATGGTTTTACCTACTATGAAGACAGAACCATATTATGAAACTGAATCACACTTCAAATCTCATTACAATTACACAGATTTACCTGACCTTGTGGCTTCTGATAAACAAATCTTACTTGCATATGCAAAGGCAAGCGAAGATTACTCAAACAACCCAGAAGCATTTAAGATGTAGAACTATAATGCATTAAAGGCTTTGTATACAACAGAAGAAGTTATGTATAAAAATACAGCCGCGGTTTATAACAAAACCACAAGAAGTGCATTAGCAAGCGATACGTCGGGTGAAGAACCAGTGCTTGTATATCCTACATTTGGGGATTATTTAGCAGAGCTTGTGTCGGTAATTAATAAGGATAAGTATATCTCTCCTTACTGCTTAATATTTGCAGAAGGTGAAAAGAACTTTAACTATCGCGCCGATACAGAAGAGCCACACAAAATGATTAAGTATTTAGCATCAAAAGATGGTTTAGTTTCTCAGTATTATGAATCAACACATCCAACCGATTTTACAAATGCTAATGCTGTTATTTATTGTGGCAAAGAAAACATTGCATCAGATTATCCGGGCCACCGCACAATAAAACCAACCGATGGACATAGTTTCTTAAGTGGTACACTTTCTGTTCAAAGAGATGGCGAAAAGTATAGGTTTGGTTATGGTGATTACACTTGCGAAGAAGCATTACAACTCACTATTGACACAACAGGTGAAGGACGTACTTCAACTTCAATAATGGCCGGACAGCATGAATAGTGGTTAACTTGTAAACAGACTGGTTAGGATTTCAGTTCATCAACATGGCTTATAATAAAGGTCGAAGCTCCATATGCTGTTAATACTAAGTTAGTTAATGATAGCAACGACACCATGGAAAAATATTGTTGGGGCACATTAAGAGATGAAATAGACCTTAACAGACAGTTTGCAAGAAATATCGCGGCGAAATGGTATGCTCGTGAGGAAGCAGACCCTTCTGTAGACACATGGGGAGATGCTGTAAACGCTATCAGAGAAGCTTTCGCAGCAGAAGAAATGGATGTATACATGAATTCATGGTACTTAGAACAAGCAATTATAGGTATATCAAATTCACCTTATTATGATGAATGGTATATAGAACAGTGTAGCCTTTACGATGATGACCCTCAGTGGGATACTAAAGTAAGAGCATGGCTACAAGACAAAGGCATCATGCCACAAACATACACATCTCATGGTTTTGATACATGGACTGGTGAACGTATTTTCATCAACACTTCAATGCGCTCTGAAATAAGAATTTATATGTTCGGCCCAAGTGGTATTTATGGTCAGAAGATTTACAGCAGAAATGCTGATGGTGAATTTGACCAAACTCACATTGAAACTGGCGGCACACATGACGTAGACACGGTTCGTGCTGGCTATGAAGTTATTAACAACTCTAGCCGCAATTATAACTATGAAAAATATAAAGACTTCGGTCACAAAACGGACACAACATACTATGACCCAGACCAGACAGATGATACCGTAGAAGGCCCGGCATGGTATGAACAACACATTGCTTGGGTAGACCAAAACCCTCCGTGGGATAATTAAGAGGTGAGATAATGGAACGTTGGTTAGAATTTTTAAAAACAATTACTAACTTAAAGGTTCTAGTTCAAATGCTCAATCTTACTCCTGAAAATGAGGAACGATTTTGGAAAGACCTCCTGACTTTACTTAAAAGTCAGGAGCATCCAGTCGTTTTTGATGATGGAGAACTTACTGGATTAATCGGATAGGTAATTAGTTCAGCAGACTTTGAAGACAGAGATACAGAACCTTTTACAAGTGAACTTTACAACACACTTAAAGAGCTGATTTATAATGATACTAATGATAGTTTTTGGAATGAATCGGTTCAGCAATTAATTAAATATTTCATTAAGAACATCGAAGAAAGACCGGAGGATAAGATACTGATTCCAATAGGTAGCGATAATGAACATAGTATTAGAATCAGTGATTTAAAGGCTGCGGATGCCGGCAATGGTTTTAATTACACGCCTATTAATGATGAAGATTATTGGGTGCATCCAAAGTACAATATAGATGATAGGGCTTACGATGAGGTAAGGGGTCACGATGCTCTTAATGCTGATTTATCAAATGATGTGGCTGTACAATTCACAAAAGAAAAAGATATTGAAACATGGATTAGACTTCTTATGCCGCAATATAGTAGAAGAGTTTTAGTTGAGGACTTAGATAGAAACTTTTGGGTTATTGCCCAGACTATTAGTGCTATTTGTGCATACTTATTTGGCGACGAAAATCCGATAAATAAGATGTGTGAAGGTATTGCAAGAGAAGTTTCTGAGATATGGGAAAATGTGTTATACCTTTGGCTAGAAATCGCGGCAATAACACAAAGAAAACAGAAAGGCATTAGAGTAATGAGTTTATATGTGCCGCCAAGAGATAATGAACACGGCAGAAAATATGATGACTTTGAAAGTAAAAATAGTGTTATGACATGGGATATTGATGAATATGGTAATATGGTTATTACGGTTGATGATTGGGATAGTTATAAGGATGAGATTGTGGAGAAAATTGGTTATTTAACTGAGGACTTTGCAAATTAGGATTTATGTGTTCTTCCAATTGTTAGGCTTGATAATTATACGATTGACTTCTATTCTACAGAATACTATCCTATGGTTTTATTCTATTCTAAAGATACTAAGGAATGGACTTACAAACGTATTAAAGAATAGATTGGCGATACATTAAAGGATTCGTTATTTATTTCGCCGCGATTTGAAGATAAGACAGACGGCAAGAAACGCTTTACTGATTAGATTATGGGACAATATAGAACTTGTATGAGCGACCAAACGGTATGGCCTTTTTCAAAAGTTCCAAGTCAAAGTAATGGTGAAGAAAATCCAACTTTAAAGTATATTGGCTGTTTACGTGTTAAGCCGGATATTACTTTAAAAGAGAATGAAACAGAAATAGAAAATCTTGAATTATCTGTTTATGATACATTTGCTCTTACTCCTAGTTCACAAGGAGGAGAGTTAATAGACCACGACCTTAGTTTTATAGGTAAATATAGTTTAATCCCTAGTAATGATGACAGCCTTGTACTTACTTACTAGGCTGATTCGGAACAGGCTGAACAAAGAGAAGAACATTACGCTAGTGGACATGGCGCTCCTTGGTCAGTATTAAAGGCTTGGTATGGCGGCGAAATAGCATCATGGATGTTAGAAACTGCTTCTATTATTTCTTCTGATAATCTATTCAACAATCAGGCTTACGTTCTTAAAATCGGAAACTATTTGCCGGAAAATGGCGGCGACTTTATCATGGCTTCTGTTGATGATAGCGGCACTTTCAAATATACATCTATGTACGGAAACGTTTCAAGGAAATCTGGAACAGGTCGCAACACTAAATACTACAGACTTAGATGGGATACTTACCAGCCAGAAAATGATGGCGGACCAGATGAAGCTGTTAAAAACAATAAAATCTGCTATGCAAAAGACCCGGAAAAGCGACCATGTACATATCCAACAAAGGCTCATATAGAATATGATGGACTTATCGCGGCGAAGAATTTCATCAAGGCAAATGCAGAAACAGTAGGTAAGAACCCATGCTTCATTGCTACAACAATTGGTTTAACTCCATGGTCTGGTAGCGGAAGAACTGGTAGCGACGTTTACTGGGATGTATCATTCTTGCCGGCATTATACTTCTATATTCCTACTATAGAATCATTAACTGGTATGCCGAAAGAAACAGAGGGCTATGACTTCTCTCCATACATCAAAACCTATACAGAAAACGAAGCCATTTATTTAGTCAATGATTAGCTTAATGCCGATGAAAGACCAGACGGAGACGGCACGGTATACATCGAAGAGAATGGTCAAAAGAAAGAAATCGGTAAAATTATTGCTTGCTTACCTATGAATAGATATGAAAGCTACTTCAGAAAGCTAGGCCTTGAAGCTAATGACGATACCTACATGGGCGGTTCACACTGGAGACAATTCTACATCACCAATAACGATGAAAATAATGTATGCTCCAAAGAAGATGTTAATGGCGGCGCAAAAGCTGGAGGTACAACAATTTACCAAGCAACTTTTACACCTCGTTTTTGCGGCATGGTAGAATACTTTGACGTACTTCGCCACAATGCTTCAAATAGAACAGCATTACTTTGGGAAGACCAAATTGCAAAAGTTTCGGAAGCAGTAGTTTAGATAGACCAAGACGGTTATGAACAAACTGAAGAAGGTTCAATTAGGTCAGCAAAGAATGTTGCATTACCATGGGAAGACAGAGAGTCTTATGAAACACAAAGGTCAACCATGGCAACTGGTTTCCAGCAACTAATGGAAGAAGAAGACGGAGAGTGGCATGAACACCCAGAAAACATCTACGGTAATATAGAAAAATGTATTGGGGAAAATGCGGATTATTTCCACGGTAATACAAACCTTAACGGCGGCTTGTGTATATATAGTTAAGTAAAACTCTTTACTTTTTTACAAAACTATGCTATAATAGATAATGTTCTTAGGAAATACTTTGAACATTATCTATTTTTTTCTACATTATCTTTGATGCTTGCTTTTTGCGAGTACAACTTACAGTAAAATCTCCCTAAGCGGCGATACTTCGCCAAATAAGGAGGAATTTTTTATGAATAAGAAAAACTTAATATGTGGCATCGTTATTGGTTTAGCGATGTGTTTTACAGTTGCAAGTTGCGGCTAGAACACAAAAGTAGACCTAGTAAACACAGATACTATTTATGCAGATGTCGCAGAAAGCACAGCAGAAACGACTATTGAAACAACTGTAGTAACAACAGTTGCAACATCTAATTCCACAACAACTTCTGCCGCAATCACCACAACAGAAACAACAGTGGAAACAACTAATGCAGAAACAGAAGCTCCGGCAACAGAAGCCGAAGTAGTGATAGTGCCAGAAACAGAAGCACCAGTAGAATATGTAGAACCAACACCGGAAACAGAAGCTGAACCAGCACCAGTGGTTGAGCCAGTAGAAGAATACTTAGTTTATAAGCCAAGTACATATTACATCCACCGCAACACTTGCAGATGGAACAAAGATGACGCTTATCGTATAGACTCGGCTGATGGACTTACAGCAAGACTTTGTACTGAATGTTGCCCGGAATGTGATGGATTTGAAGAATACGTTCCGCCAGTGGAAGAAGCTCCAAGTTCTGATGGTTTATCATATTTTGGTTATTTCGGAAGAGTAACTTACTACCCAGCAACAGCATATTATGATGGTGTTTGCGGCGGTTCAGGTAGAACTCTGATGGGTTATGGTGATTATGGTAATGGCATAAGAGGTTCTGTAGCAAGCAGAACCCTATATGAAACATATGGATATAATAGAAATGGTAGAACAACAGTTTATCTCGAATTTCCGGGCTATTCAGAAATGAACGGATATTACTACGTAGATGACTGCTGCCGTGATTACGGTGTAATTGACGTTTTCGTATGGAGTGGTTATAGCTGTCCATTCTATAATGCCGGTGTAATTACAGCAGATTGTTACGTTTAATTTATATCAATATCAAGTTTATTTGTTAATGAACTTGTGTTAAGTTAATTGAATTGGCAACTCAATTGCGAAGGATAAGAAGATAAACACAAGGGAAGATTTTTACTGTAAAAACGAAGGGATGTTCACAGAGATTGTGGGCATCCTTTTCTATTTACTTTTTTGAAAGTTTGTGTTATAATAAAAGAAAACATTTGAAAAGGAGTTTTAAGTATGTTAAGCGAACCACAAAAGAAAATTGTAAACGCAACAGATAAAAATATTTTGTGTCTAGCCAGTGCTGGTGTCGGCAAGACAACCGTTCTTACTCATCGTATTGAGCATTTGGTTGAAACTGGCGTAGACCCAACAAAGATTGTGGCTTTCACATTTACCAATGAAGCCGCAAACGAAATGCGTAGACGTTTATCCGAAAAGTGCAAAGACGTATTCGTTGGTACTATCCATGCTTATGCCGCGATAATTTGCGGCAGAGCCGGCATAGACGTTGCTGCACTTGTATTAAGGGAAAAGTTTGATGACATCATTATCAAGGCCTATGAAGCAGATATGATCTATTACTTACCGGTTGAGCATTTGCTTTTAGACGAAGTACAAGACACATCGGAAAAACAATATAATTTTGTTAAGAAAATCCCGGCGATAAATCGTTTCTATGCTGGAGATTTTAGACAGCAGATTTATGGCTTTAGACTTAAAGACCCAGATTTCATTTTCAATGAACTAGAACATTCTACCTTTAAAACTTATCACCTTATTGATAACTACAGAAGTCCTCAGAACATCATTGACTTCGGTGAGAGATATATTGGTGATTTTATGGTTGACCACGGTTTACCAAAATCAAAGGCGGTATCAGGTAAAAAGTCTGCATATATTAATGAAATGGTAGGCTTTGGTCAGGTACTTGATTATCTTGCGTATGACGTGGATAAGAGTGACTATATTAATTGGTCTGTTCTTTGCCGCACAAATGTTGAAGTTGAATATGTTGAGGAAAAGTTTAAGGAAAACGGTATTCCATGCTGCATAGTTAAGAGAGATAAAGACCATTACGAACAGGCACAGGAAGATATGTTAACTAACAAGGTTAAGATTATGACACAGCACTCTTCAAAGGGACTTAGCCTTCCAAAGGTTGTTGTTATGGATGTAAGAACTTATAGTGACGAGGAACGTAGACTTGCTTATGTTGCTTCAACAAGAGCACAGGAGGAGTTGTACATTTGTTCGCCGCCAAAGGGTCTTAAAAATTGGGATAAGGAACGTAAAAATGCAGGGATGGTGAGTTTTGGGTAATGTTTAGAATGATTTATAAAGATGAAACGCAAGAGGTTTGGCTTCCTAGTATGCTTATTGATATAATTAACGAATGTTATAATAAAACATATATAAGCAAAGAAAAAGAATTAAGGTTCTTAACACGTGAAGCTATGCGTTATGTTAGAGAAAAGGTCTTTTGTCTTGTTCCTCCTATTGTATCAGAGCAGATACTTAGACTACGTAGAGATGATGATGTGACGTTTAGTTCAACTGAGGAAGGCAAATGTTTCAATGATGCCTTGGAAATGGTTAATATGGCCTTTTGTAGAACAGAAGGAGAACTAACCAGAGAATGGGCAGATGAATTGGAAGATGTTATTTATGAGCATTATTACAATGAGTATGGTGTAAATTGCTATGCTCATTTAATGGAAAAGCCGGTCGGAAATGTAAATTATTTTATTGCCGTAAATAAAGGTAAAGATACTTTTATTTTGTTTGTAGAATTAAACGACTTAGACATTTGGCATGACATAGTGGAGGAGAGCAATCATGAATAAAACATATGTTATAGCAAACCTTAATTTGTTTAAACATGGTGACGACACCAAAACCAATATCGTTAAGAACTGGAATAAAGTGGTAAGTGAAGACGATGTTGTCCTTGTCATGGGGCCTGTAGGTGTTGGTAGTTTTGATGAAATGAAAAGCATAATTAGCCGGCTTAATGGTGAAAAACTTTTATATGATTACAACACTAACCAAATGTTTACTAAAGATGAATGGAAGGAAATTGGCTTTAAATATTGTTGGAATACGCCAATGTTCAATGAATTACCGAGTGGTGAGCTTGTGTTCTATGTACTTGCGGATGATTCTGTGCATACCAGTGAAGACTGTGTTTTGTATGTGACAAGCACAGACCATAATGTTGGTGACATTAAAAACTATTTTATTCCTGACGCAGACACTTTTGATTTCTGTCCTATAGATGCGGACGAAGTTTTAAATGTTTATAATAATATGATGGCTTTTGAAAGTATGCCGGATACTATTGAAACTCGCAGTGAGATTAAAGAGCCTGAGTGGGGTGATGTTAAATGGGATTCGTAATCGGTGCTATTTTCGCGGCAGCAATAATACTTGGTTATTGTTTTTTTCATAATAAGTAGACTAAGCATAAAAAAGGCATCATAGAAACTGAATATGCATAGAAGTTGATAACCGAAATTTCCAACAGTGTAGTCGCTGAAAAGAATAAGTTAATTGACGAAAGGGTTGCGGAATACACAAGAAAAGTAACTGATGAATATGAAGCTAGAAGAATTTAGATTGCTAGAGAGTTTTAGATTTTAGAGAATGAACTTTCAAATGCAATCATGAACAAAGATGCTCGTATAAGGCAAATAACGGAAGAACTTTCTCAGCAATCAGTTTTTGTGGCAACGGAAAATACTGAAAAGCTTAATTAGTTATAGCGAGAATTTCTTGCCGCGAAAGAACAGATACAATCAGACTTCATAATATTCTCTGATGACATCGCGGCGAAAAAAGAAGCTCTTCAAAAGGAACTTGCGGCGCAAGAAGCAAAACAAAAAGAAATCATAGAACAGTATAAACGTGCCGAGCAAATCAGAGAACAAGAAAACTTCTATCGTATTGTCCTTACCGACGATGAAAAAGAAGACGTTCGCAAGCTTCGTAAAATGGCAGAAGACTTACATGACCCAACTGCCCTTTATAAACTTATCTATGAGCAATACTACAAACGTCCATTCAATGAACTTATGGGACGTATCATTGGTGAAGATACCAGTGTAGGTATTTATAAAATCACCAACATGGAAAATGGTAAATGCTACATAGGTCAGACCAAACAAGAATTTAAAACACGTTTTCTTCAGCACGTAAAGAGAGGTCTTAAGGTAGAACCGTCTACCAAAAACAAACTCTATGCGGCAATGTGGGAAGATGGAGTGGAGAATTTTACCTTTGAAGTTTTGGCGCATTGCGAAGCAGAAGACCTTAATACTAAAGAAAAAGAATTTATCGGTTTCTATAAAGCTAATGAATGGGGATACAATTCCACAATCGGTGGCTCATAATCTTAGACACTTCATTATATTTTCTACAAATAATAGTAGAGGGACTTTGCCCTCTGCTATTTTCTTTTAAAGAGGTGAAAATATTATGACACAGAAGAAAACAGGAATTGATGGTTATGATTACGCTTGGCCAGTAAGACCAACTATTCTCCCATGCCCATCAGCACCACCAATGCCGCCTATTAAGCCACCATATCCGGTACCGGTATATCCATTCTATCCACCAGTAGGACCAGGCCCAGTGCCAACTCCTTTCATTCCGGGATATATCCCACAGCCTCCGGTTCCTCCATGTCCTCCGCCACCTTACTTCCCACCAAAGCCAAGTAAGACTGATGCAAGACTTAAGAAGCTTCAGGCAGACATTAAAAGACTTGAACTTGTTCAGACTTTAATCACAAAGTTCGAGCAGAAGAATGAGGTAGCTATCCTTACAATTGGCGGCGAAAGCTATCAGTTTGGTACAGATAGAATTACAAACTCTGAAAAGGAAGTTGTAGACGGTACATATGCAAACGTAATTTGTGCTAACGAAGCAGTTCCTCCAACATCAGAATATTTCGATGTTGACCTTGAAGAACTCAGCGTTACACCAAAGGCTCCTACTGACCTTTTACAGACAGAAAAGAGCAGACTTTCTTTAGAAATTCAGATTATTACACAGGCTCTTTATGAAGACGAACAGTCTCCCAGTTCAGACGAACCAACCGCACTCTGATGACATAAGGCCTAGATAAGTTAATAATTAAATAATTTTATTTTGGAGGAATTACTTATGTGATTCCTCCTTTTCTCTTTACTTTTTAAAAATTTTATGTTATAATATAAATATAAGATTAAGAAAGGGAGAAAATATATGAAGCATAATTTTTCAATATATGATGAAAGACCAATCTTTACAATGGTTATGGGTTTACCGGGTAGCGGTAAGTCTACATTTGTAGATGAAATAATTGACAATAGTTCTATATCTGTATCTTCTGATTCTCTTAGAGAGGAACTTTTTGGAGATGTAAATGACCAAACACACAATACAGAAGTGTTTGAAGAAATGTACAAAAGAACTATTGCTGCACTCAAAGAAGGCAAGAACGTATTCTACGATGCAACAAATCTTTCCGGCAAGCGTAGAAAGGCTTTTCTCAATTCTCTTAACGGTTTAAAGAACAAGGTTCATAAGAGAATTATGGTATTCGCTACTCCAGTAGAACTTTGTATCGCAAGAAATCACCGTAGAGAACGTAAGGTTCCTACAGAAGTAATCGAAAAAATGTATAAGTCACTCACAATGCCGCGATATACTGAGGGTTGGGATAGTATTATTTATTGGAGAGATGACTCTGTAAATATTACACCGGATTTTTATTATGTAGATAGCATTGATAATGACCACGATAGCCATTGGCACCCAAGAAACATTTCAGACCACATGGAAGCTGTTTACGATTATGTGGAGAAGAATTGTGATAAACGTGGTCTTAGATGTGATACAATTCTTAGAGCGGCAAAGTATCACGACATAGGTAAACCTTATGTTAAGTCAAGAATCAATAATCGCGGCGAAGTTGATACAGAATCACACTACTACAATCATGAAAATGTGGGCGCATACATTCTTGCTTGTTGCGGCGAAAATGATTACACAGTTGCTCTTGTTCAGTATCATATGGACATCATGCGTGAAAGCCACAATAAGGACGACTTTGACCCAAGAGCTACAAAGGCTTATAAGGATTTTGTAGATGGCTATGGTGAAAAGATGGCTGAATGTTTAGTGCTTATCAATGAAGCAGATAGGAGAATGGCATAAGGAGGCTGATGAAATTGAAGGATGGACCAATAACACTTAATCGAGCGATAAAATGTTACACTCCGCCGCGAAGTCGTAATAAAAAAGCATCTGAGGATTTCTTTAAAAAGTGGAATTTCCATTATGAAGATGCTTGGAATTTGGATTATGAAATCGCATACTTTATTCTTATACGACTAATACTATTCAAAGAAAATAAGCATGGTATTCCGGGACGTTTTGGGGACGAAGATTATAGAGTCGTTGAAAGAAAATGGGACACTATATTAGACAAGATGATTCGAGCCTTTTATTTCTATTTAGCTATAGATGATTATGACCGCACTCCACGAATGACAAAGGTTATTGAAAAAGGTTTTAAACTTTTTTCTGATTACTACTATAGTTTATGGGACTAAAGTGAAACTATTTACTTTTTGTGAGAGATATGATATAATATAAATATAGTAAAAAGCACGAGTCAGTCGTGTAACAGTTATATAGCGAGAGCATATATTTCTGTCAGTAGGGCTTTTTGCCGCGAAAATCGGGCTTATGTGTAAAAAAGAGTCGCTGGTTGTGTGTACAAGATATGCACAATAAGGGAAGAAGATGTTGGATTTGCAGAGCATGGGATACCATATTCAACATCCAGACCTACTTCAAAAGCTCTGTTTAGACTGTCACTATTTTGCCCATGTGATAGTCGGTTGGGGATTCCGATGGCAATAGGAATCCCATATAATTCCAGGTCGTCAAGAGGCTTAAGACACCGGTCTCGTGGGATGTAATAGTTTACGTAGTATGGGGGCAGAACCTGTATCTCGCTTAAAACCGGCATCGGGGGTTCGAATCCCTCCCTGGAAATCGCGGCAATCCGCAAATAAAATAATTTAAAAGAGGTAATAATTTATGTACAAATGTCCAGTATGCAATTTTTCAACAGACGATATTGTCGCTTACAGCGAACACATCGCAAAGGAAGCTGACAAGGAAGTAAAGGCTCAGAAGGACAGAGAGCTGAAGATTAAGGAAAAGGCAGAACAGGAAATCGCAAATGGTATCAATGCTGTCAACGCTAAGATTAAGGCTTACAACGATAAGTACGGTAAGACCGACCGTATTAAGGAACTTAGTTTCTGTATGGAAGGTAAGGTTGTTTTTCGCGGCGCAAGTGTGGAAAAGCCTAATTGCCTTATAGAAGACCCACTTGGTAGTTTAAGCAACGAAGAGTTTGAAAAGCTTATCAAGAGCGTATTTGACCTTACAAATTAAGGAGCAGCCATGAAAAGATATAAGGACTATTCAAAAGACTTTGATAAGGCTGAACCAATGGATGTTGTACCAAACGAGTACAAGAAGAAGAAAGAAAAGGATTCAGAGCGCAGACGTTCTAAGCGCAAGAGAGATAATTATTACGATGATGATGATGAGGAGGACTATGAATGATAGTTAACGGTAAAATTGGTGCAACAGCACTCACAGGCAATGGCGGCGTAATCGCAGTAGTTACAAAGATTGACGGTAATCAGGCAGAAGCTCAGATTCCAGTTAAGCTGGAGGACATTGGCAAGGTTCTTGCAATTACAGAAGTTGCTGTTTGGGAAAACCTTATCGGGGCTTCAATCAGAATCAATTATGTTCAGAATGAGGATGGCGATTATGCTATTACTAATATCCTGAACTATCTTGAAGATAATGCATCTATTGAGATTGATAATTCAGAACCAAAGCCAGAAGCAGAACCAGTTGAGTCTGCTGAATAATTTCCACAAATTTCCAAAAGTGTCAGTGTTTATAAAGCATTGACACTTTTTTTAATTTGTGGTATAATTATTTTAGAAAGTTAAGAAAGGAGTAAGATAATGGCAAGGATAACACAAGAACAAATTGAACAGATTAATGAGCTTTATCTTGTTCATAAGAATAAGTCATTAGTTGCAAGACTGGTAGGTGTGTCTGTTGCTTCGGTAAATAAATATTTGATACCCGGATATGCCGGCAAAGACAGTGTAGAAGTAGACGCAGACTTCGATGAAAGTAAGATAACAGGCCCGGCAGAATATGAAACATGGCAGAGTTTTCTTGATGGCTGTAGACTTACACCAGAGGAATGGGCAATGCTTAAAGAATTACAGGGAGAGGTGCTTATATGAAGTACGTGCCAAGAGAAATGTTTACTGATGGACAATATCTTGCCGCGATTGATAGCATTGATTTTATTTCTGATAATGGATTAATCTTTGATGGAAGTTTTCATGTTATCGGCGCAAGACTTATGGGTTTATCTTATCCAGACTACCTTAGGTATCTTCGTTCAAAGGGAGCTACCTTAAAGGGCAAGACCGGATATACTTATGCTTATTTTAAGGATAAAGATAAGTGTCAGAAGGTTTGTGATGTATTAAACGCAAAGGCGGTAGAATTAACTAATAAGATGAAAGGAAAAGCATATGTTTAAGAGAGTACCAAGATATTTTTATTTAGGCAAGGCATGGATTGTAGCAAAGGAAGGCGGCTATTGTGAAACTACTTTAGCTGTAGATTCGGGAGAAATTGTTGAGTGGGAAAAAGAAGTCTTTAGTAGAAATGCTGAGGAAGTTATAATTGAATATTATGAATTGATTGGCGAAAAGATGGTATTTCAGGGTAAGGAAGTTGTAACAAAAGAAATTTGGGGTGAGAGATAATGGTGGTAACGGTAAGTCTTGGATGGATTCTAAAGGCAATAGGAACCGTTTTGCTTCTTGCTTTTTTGATGTGGGCTTTAAGTCCACCTAAGAATGGAGGTAAGAAATGAAACGTTTGTCTTTTTATATGTTGCTTGCCGCGTTTTTATCCGGTTTGTTTTATTCCGCATCGTATCCCTATATCTACGCAGAAACAGTAAAAGCAGTAACTCAGGGTTATATTAGCTTTGAGTCTGTTTTTGCTTGTTTGGGTAGTATTGTATTTTGCGGCTTGTGGAACAAGTATAGTGATAAGTTATTTCGCGGCTATCGAATTATACTTTGGCTGGAAGTTTTGTTTGATGTGATATTGTTTGCTGATGTGTTGATACGGGGCGACTTGAAATTTTACTTTGTGTTTAATATTATTGTTTATAGTATTATTACTAAGAATTTAGCCTGTGGCGGCACGAAGATGCGAGCAATTGTTAATCCAACAGAAAAGCAAAGAGAGTGGTATGATAACTCATGTAACATTGTATGTTCTGCCGCGACCCTCTTGGGTGTCGGTATGACAACGATTTTAAAACCGAGTTTGACCATGCTTTTTGTATTGGCTCTTTGCGGCAATATAATAGATAATTTTATATATTTGGGTATCTATGGTAAGATTATAAAGGAGAGGAAATGTAATGTGTGACGAAAAGCGATTAGCATATCGAGTAGATGAGTTAGAAGAAAAGCTGACTGACCTTATTGATTATGTTTATAGCATTGGCGCGAAAGATGTAATAGATTATATTGATAAGGCCATATATAAAGTTAGCGAAGACGGAACTTATCGTGATGAAGTTGATGGCTATCACAGTCCCGGCGATTGCTATAGTCCAAAGGGACATTATTGCGGCGATTGTACAAAAAGAACCTGTGCGCATTGTGACTTTGCATATTTAGAAGAAGAGGAGTGGGAAGACGAATGAACGAACCTGTATTTTCTTATTATGAAATAGTTAATAGTGTAAGTGAAATGCAGTCAAGAGTTTCGGGAAGGTATCTTACATTGAACGATGCAGAAGAAGCATTAAAAGATTGTTGTGACTGGTATCGCCCTAAAGGTACTGGTACAATTAATGTAGTAGAATTTTACCTTGACCCAACCTCAAATTGTTTAAATATGATTACTCGAAAAGTTTTTAGTGTTTTTTAAGGAGTGATATTATGGAAAAGCGTCAGGCTTTCTATCTCTATCTTGATGATATTCGTGAGATAGACCCTATATACAATCAGTTTAAACAGTACAAGCATTGCCATCAGGTTTACGAAGCAAAGTTTTTTGTACAGGCGGCTATTTTTCATCTTGGTATTAATGAGATTTGGTTTGACCTTGACCATGACCTTGGTGAGTTTGCTCCATATGGTGGAGATGGTATTGAATTAGTTAATTGGCTTGTTGAGGAGTTCCATGACAAGAATGTTAATTTCAAATTCCATTTCCATTCTATGAACCCTGTTGGTGTTCAGAACATGAGAAGTGCAATTGAAAAATATTGGGAGGAATTTTAATGATTTATGTAAAAGGTAATCTTTTAGAATCACCTGTTCATATTATCGCCCATCAGGTAAACTGTTTGGGTATTATGGGTGGTGGTATTGCCCTTCAGATTAAGAAGAAGTGGCCAAAGGTATTTGAGGAATATAAGGAATTTATTGAAGATTGGGAATATTGTAATGGTGGAGAACTCCCGCTTGGTCATTGCTATACAGTAAACATTAATAAAGGACGAACTGTTGTTAATATTTTTGGCCAGAATGGAATTGGTGGCATGGCGACAGATTATGATGCCGTAAGAAAGGCTTTTATTGAACTTCACGAGTATCTTATTAGTGACAAGTTGTACAGATATGACTCACAAATCCCAGTTGGTATTCCATATAAAATGGGTTGTGGACTTGGCGGCGGAGATTGGGACACTTATCGTAAAATGCTTCAAGAACTTGAAGATGAATATAATTTTCTTTTTATTGTTCACATTTTGGGATAAACTGGTAGGTATTTACTTTTATCTTAACTTGTGTTATAATATATACAGAAAGTTAAGAGAGGAGAAAAGAAATGTTCACTTGTAAAGATTGTGATTTCTACCTTCAGAAATTTAAAGGACAGTGCCCCGACCCTAGCGAGGACTGCGGTCATAAGAGCGATTGCTACGGTTGGTGTGATAAATATGATGTAGATGTTTGTGGCTATAGTCCTCGTGATTGTGTTACAATGACATCTTGCGGCGAATGTAAGAATTTTAAACTCTATGAGGGTGGTTCTCATAATGAGTGTGAAGGTTATTGCGCGATAGATGGTATGCGCAGACACGATGGAGCGGGAGCGGGATGTGAAGATTTTGAAGAAAAGGAGGTTATGATTTAATGGCTATGTTAATTGTATCAATTTTATTCTGGTGTATGCCTGATAAAGACAAACTCGGTATTGCCGCCATAATTCTATCAACAATTGGCACCATTAGTGATATGACACTTTTTGGTTGGTGGAGTATTATTGACGTAATAATTTTAATTATAAATATCTATATTTATAATACTATAACTAAAAAGGATAGCAAGAATTAATCTTATAGAAGGGAGAGAATATATAATGACTAAGAATTCATTAGGCGATAGAATGAAGGCTTATGAAGCTGTTCCTAAAAATTTCCTTATGAGAAAAAATCCAGTTATTATACGTCTTGACGGAAAGTCGTTCCACACGTTCACTCGTGGTTTTGAGAAGCCATTCGATAAAGTCATTGAAACAGCCATGACAGAAACAATGCTTTATCTCTGTCAAAACATTCAGGGCTGTGTCCTCGGCTATACCCAGTCTGATGAGATTACTCTTGTTCTCTGTGACTACCAGAAAGTTGATACTGCCGCTTGGTTTGATTACAATGTTCAGAAGATGGTTTCTATCTCTGCGTCCATGGCAACATTTGCTTTTAACATGGTTCTCGAAAATATCGCGGCAGATTTGTTTACCGAAGCTGGTAATCGGACAACTGAGGCAACCGACTTCCTTATGAAAAAGATAGACAGAGGTGCGTTCTTTGATGCACGTGCATTTTCACTTCCTCGTAATGAGGTAATAAACTGCCTTATCTGGCGTCAGCAGGACGCAACTCGCAATTCAATTCAGGGTCTTGCGCAGTCGCTTTATTCTCACAAAGAGCTTCGGGGCATCAGTTGTAATGAACTTCAGGACAAAATGTTTACCGAAAAGGATGTAAATTGGAATGACCTTACGACTTATCAGAAGCGCGGAGCATGTGCTGTCCGGAAAATGGTAAATAAAATATCACCTACAAATACAGTTGTCCCAAGATGTGAATGGGTTATTGATGATGACATTCCTATATTCACACAAGATAGGGACTATGTTGAGAGTAGAATTAATTTTTCTGAGGTAGATGAATAATTAACTAAATAAATTTCTTTACTTTCTTTTAAAATTGTATTATAATAATTATAGAAAATTAAAAGAAAAGGAGAATGTTAAATGGCTTTCAAGAAAGGGCGTTGGCCGATTATACTTCGTCACAAAGAAGAAGATGGCTCAGAATCTTTAATCATAAAAGTAGTTAACGGCTATTTTTCTTCGGGCAATGTTTTCTATCATAAAAACTACCCTAGCGAACGCTACTGGGTATTAACTGACAAAATGACTGGCAGAAGAATTTACGATGCTAGAACACGTAAGGATTGCGCCGATTGGTATGAATGGAACTATCAAAAGGTGCTTGATAAAAGGTTGACTGAAGAGTATGCAGAATGGTGTAATCAGTTCAGCGAACTTGTGAAAGAAAGCGAGGTTTCCTATGAATAAAAAGGATAAAAAGAAGATTCTTGAATCGGTTAAAGGCGGCGAGCGCAAGCCGCCAATGCCCTCTCCGAAAAGGTTTGTGGACAGAAAACGTCAGGCGGATAAAGATAAGTGTAGAAAGAAAGGTGAGGATGAATGAGAACAAGGTTTTCCAAAGATGAAATTACCGAATTTAAAAGACTTACAGATGAAATAAAAATCGCGGCAAGAGATATAGCAAGGAAATTTCGTCCTAGTATTCCTCTGTATGAGCCTTGGGCACTTGACTTATATCTTGATGGACCGATTGTTACCCTAAGATGGGATGACGCTGGTTTCGATGAAGAATTTGATATTTGTGATGAATGGTTCGGCATGACAGATGAAGAACTTGATGAAGTTGTGGAAGAAGAACGCAGAAGAAAAGAGCAGATAGAGAAAGATAAAGAACTCGATAGACTAAAGAATTCTTTGAGAATAGAAAAAGCCAACATTGCTAGAATAGAAAAGCAGATTGAGGAATTGACAGGGGAGGATAAGTAATGGACGGAATGGATGAATGGAGATTTGCCGACGCGAACTCTGATGCAGATGAAGCTAGATACGAACAGCAGAAAAAAGTGGAAAGAAAAAATACATACTGCAACATCATCCGTGATTATAGAAAGCTACAAGAAATCGCGGCAATAATGATTAATAACATGGACATTAAAGATGAAGATGCTGAAACTGTGAAGGCTCCTGATATACTTGGTTTAAGTGTTGACGATAAAAATATTACAGTGACAATACTGTGGCTTGAATATATTCCTGGCGAAAAGGAATGTACTCGTGTCGTAGACGTACCAGCAGAGTGGTTTGCGGCAGATAAAGATGATATTCCGGGATTAGTAAGAATATACAAAAGGCAAATGGAAGACTTAATTGAGGGTCTTGAAAGAGATTTAAAATTTGCTCAGGAACAGGAAAGGGATATCAAAAACCAGATTGTAGAATTAAAAAATAAAATCGAAAAAGTGAGGGATTTTTGTGGACTATGGTCATGATACTATCCTAAAAATCCTCATGGAACGTGATGGATTATCAGAACTTAATGCTGAGAACATTATCGAAGATGTTTCACGGCAAATCGAGGAATGTCTACACCACGGCGACTTAGACATGCTTGAAGATATAATTGCAGATGAATTAGGTTTAGAGCCTGATTTCTTAGAATATTTTTTACCAATTTAAGGAGGACATTTTAAATGGGTTTTTTCACAAGGGAACTTAAGAACGGTTCAACAGAAGTAAGAGTAGGCAGAATTGTAGGCGTATCAATTGCCGGCCTTGTAGGACTGATTACCCTATTCTCGTCATTCACTAAGGTAAACACTGGTTATACTGGTGTAAGGGTAATTCTTGGCGCAGTACAGGAGTCAACGTTTGAGCCGGGCTTCCATCTCATGACACCTTATGTAGAAACAGTTGTCAAGGTGGATAACAAGGTTAGAAAGATTGAGGTTAACGCGGCCTCAACATCAAAAGACCTTCAGGCAGTAAGCTCTACACTCGCAATCAACTATCATCTTTCAAAGGAAAAGTCTGTTGATATGTTTAAGTCAGTAGGCCTTGCATATGAAGATACACTTCTCCAGCCGGCAATTCAGGAAGCAACAAAGTCTATCATGGCACAGTATAAAGCTGAGGAACTTATCAAGAACAGAGCAGAGGTTTCTGTTGCAATCATGGACGAAATCAGCCGCAAAATGAATGGCTATGGTATTATGGTTGATGAGTTCAACATCACAAACTTTGATTTCTCACAGGCGTTCAATGATGCTATCGAGCAGAAGCTTGTAGCGGAACAGAATAAGATTAAGGCGGCAACAGAAAACGAGCAGAGAGTTGCGGCTGCCGAAGCTGATGCCGCAGAAGCAAAAGCTAGGGCAGAAGGTGAAACTGAATCTGCAAGAATTAAGGCTGAGGGTGAAGCTGCAGCAATCAGAGCAAAGGCTGATGCAGAAGCTGAAGCTAACGAAAAGATTAGAAAGTCTATTACTAATGAACTTATTGATTATAATAGAATTGAGAAGTGGAATGGTGAACTTCCTAATGTAATGTCTGGTTCAGATGGTAATGTAATTGTTAATGCTACAAAGTAAAGGAGTGCTGATATGACTTTAGCACAAAATATTTGGCTTATATTTTTAAATGCTATTATCATTTTTTGTAATGTTAGTATGCAAATAAAAGATAAAGACTCAAAAGGAGCAAACTGTTTTAGCAGAGGTTTCTGTGTCGGAGTGTCAGGACTAATGATTGTACTTCTTATTTTAAACATATTTATATAACATTCGAGCGGCACAATACGTGTCGCTCTTTTTATTGGAAAAATTTATAAAACCTTGACTTTTACATTAAACTATGTTATAATATATATAGAAAGTGAAAGAGAGGTGTGAATATGTATTATTACTATACTGACCGTTATCCTGATAATCGGTTTCATGAATACAAATATCCAATTAAACTTGATAAAGAAGGTTTAATTCACGTACTTGCAAAGATACTTGATTTCAGCAGACCGGGCGTAATAAATCCATACTATGATGTGGACTTTAGCGGTACAGATTTGGGAATAGAATCAGATAAGTTTTTCTGTTTTTGTGAATATTCTGTGATTAAATACATTCCAAAGCGCTATATCTTTACCAATGAAAATGGCGGTATAGTAGACATTCGTCAGTTTGAAGACGAAGTTAGAAAATATCAGCGTCAAGAGAGATGTCGTCATTGGCGACGTTTATTAGGTACACCAAATCGCGGCGAAAAATGTGTAACAAATTGGCGTCGGAGCAGCGGGACATTCCGTTTCAGAGAGGGGCCAGTGCCACATGTACATCATCATCGAGGATGGAATTACACACCTTCAATGCACTACTTTCAGAGTGTTAAAAACAAAGAAAATCTTAGACCTAGTATGGTTCTAGGTTCATGGGATTTATGTGACCGTAGATGGTACAGACATTGTGATAAGTCTTGGAAGTCAAGCTACAAGTGCCGCCATCAGTGGGAGAAACATTTAGTTAGAAAAAATAAAACAAACAACACATATGTAGATACGGAGGAAGATATAAATGAATAAGACATTTTTTATTAGCGATACACACTTTAACCACAATAAGCCTTTTGTTTATGCGGCAAGAGGTTTTAAGACAATAGAGGAAATGAATGAAGCAATTATTGCCAACTGGAATAGAGTGGTTAAGGAAGGTGATAAAGTATTTGTGCTTGGAGATTTTGCTCTTGGCAATGACCTTGATGGCATTGATAAGATTCTCCATAGACTTTCGGGAGAGATTCATCTTATTCGCGGCAATCATTGTACAGATACTAAATGGGAACTCTATAAGAATAGTAATGCTAACGTTTATGTTCATGACTGGACATACGTCACTAAGATGGGAAAGAACATGGTTTACATGAGCCATTTTCCTACTATGGTAAATGACCAGAACCTTAAGCCAATTAACAAGGCTATCATTAATCTTTTCGGACATACTCACAGCAAAGACAAGTTCTTTAAGGTTAGTGATTATACTAATTGCTATATGTACAATGTAGCATGTGATGCTCATAACTGTACTCCAGTAAGTTGGGAAGACATCTATACTGACATTAAGGAAGCTTTGGAAAAAGGCGGCGAAAACCATGAACATTAAAGAAGATAAGATAGCCTATATAGTTGGATTAATGCTGACTGATGGTTGGTCGCAAACATACGAGAATTACAGAACCTATAGTATTGAACTTAAAAAAGAGGATGAAGATGTTCTTTTAGAGATTGCAAAAGATTTTGATTGCACCATTTCTCATAGAAAAAGGGATACAAATTTTAAAAAAGAACATGAATCAACAGTTTTATATATCAAAGATAAAGAATTAAAAGATATATTAGATATTTACATCCCAAAAGAAAACAAAACTTTTTCCGCTGCCATACCTGAGAAGTATTTTTGCTCTCCACCTTTTTGGAGAGGTATGTTTGATGGAGATGGTAGCTTCGGTTGGAGAAAGAACCATCTTGAAGCATTTGTAGGTTTTGTTACAGTTAACGAAAACTTTAAACGTGGTTTAGAAAAACAATGGCTTGAAAATTTTGGCTTTGAAACAAATTACCATCGTAATAGCCGAGATAATGTTTATAATATGATGCTAACCGATGGAAAAGCAAAATCTTTCTTAAAGTGGTTGACCTCACATCCGACTTACGGCATAGGAAGGAAGACAAAAATGATAGAAGAAATCTTACAAACAGACTTTAAAGAATATCATACTCAGTGGACATTTTCAGAGAAGAGCTTTGTGTATAATCATGATACATCTGAGTGCTTAGAAAAGCTTAAAAATAGGTCTGAAGGAGCAATTAAAAACCAGAAAAGAATATTAAAATCCAATCCACCACGTATTTTTATTACGGGTGATACCCACCGTGAAAATGATATAGAAAAATTCCTTAAATTAGATGCTGCAGAATTAACTAAGAATGATTTACTTGTTATTTTAGGGGATTGGGGCGCAGTATGGTTTGGCGATGAAAGGGATAATCATATTATAAAAATGTATGAAACTTTTCCGTGTACGGTTTTTGTTACCGTCGGGAACCACGATGCCATTCCTTATATTTATAAATATCCTCTTGTTGATTTTTGCGGCGATAAGGCATATAAGATTGGGAAAAATATATATGTTGGTTATCCGGGCGGATACTACAATATTTTTGGTAAAACGTTTCTCAATATTAATGGCGCAGATTCCACGGATAAGTGGGCGCGAGTAGAAGGAGAATCTTGGTGGCCTGAAGAAACTATCACTCAGGAGCAGATAGACAACGCTGTTATGAATCTTAGGTTGCATGAAAATAAAGTGGATGTAATTCTATCTCATACAGGTGGTAGTTTTATTGTAAACGCTTTAGGCTTTAGGGCTTCTCAGTCTGATAGAATGTTAGATAAAATCTTAGATTTTCATGAATATAAACATCATTTTTGTGGGCATTACCATGTGGACAAAGTGCTTACATTTCAGGAAAGAATTTTTTATGATGACATTGTGGAGTTGATATAATGAGTTATGATAATACAAAATATTGGTTTGATGAATTTAATCCCACTGAAGCCATGTGCCTTGCTTTGATTGACAAGGGTATGAAATGGCATAAAAAGGATAAACTCTTTGAGGATTGCTATGGTGTGTATTGGTCAGAGGAAATTGTGTTTGCTATTATAGATAAATTAGTTCATCAGACAGTTCTCGAAGAAGCTAGAAAAACTGTTACAAAAGGAGTGCTAAAAGATTTAGCTTTTCGCCGCGAAAGTTTGTTAGAATCGGTTACGCGCCTTAGTTTGGAAGGCTTCGATGAGTACATAGAAAAAATAAGCTGGGTGGTTAGTGAGTAATGAATGAAATACACATCATAAAGTCGGGAAATCCGGATATAATCGACAAGAAATATGCAAAGTTCAAATGCTTATGCGGCTGTGAATGGGAAGCTGGCAAAAACGCATATTTAGAGGATTGGAACCAACACTCAATACCAATATATTGTGCGTGTCCTACATGCCACAGACTTGTTTACTGCGTAAGTGATAAAAAGCCTCAGAACACTAATGGATATGCTGATTATACTGTTCGCGCGACATCGGGTTATAATACATATTGCGATTTAATAGAAGCGTGGAATGAGCATTTTCCAGACAATCCAGCACTTGATGAATGGGAGGGCAAATCATGACATATAAAGGATTTTTAAAATGGGCAAACGACAGAGCCTGTGACGGGCGATGGGGTCTTGATGTTGCAATGGTAAGTTCTCAAATGGCAACACTCCTATATTCCGTTCCATGGTTTAGGCGCAAGAAATTGTGGCAAGAAATGCAAGGGGATAAATTTGTAGAACAAGTAGTTATTCCTATCAACATCAAGTACCAAATAACTGATAATTATCGCTAACTGGAAATATCTGGTAGCACTTTACAAAAACATTATTTTATGATATAATATATATAGAAAGTTAAGAAAGGATGTTGTTTATGGGACTTGACCAGTTTTTATTCTTTAGAAAGAAAGTTACCGACCCGATTAAGGTAAACGCTTCAATAATGGAAGATATTAAGGCACTCGCAGAATTTAAGAAAGAAATCTTAGATGGCATAGAAGATGATGACGCGAGAAGATTTCGAGTAGAAGTGGCGTTAAATGATTTTATTAATACAGTCGAGAAAAAGATAGAAACAGGTGCTATAGATGAAGACGAAAAGCTGATGGATTGGGGCAGAGCTTACGAGATTCGTGAGTGGTTTGCAGATAACACTGGCTATCCAGTAATAAACATGTATGACCACCCTGTAACCAGAGAGCATCTTGAACAGTTATACGATGACCTTAGTGCTGTACTTGCAATAAAGAGCGACTTCCTCAACAAAAAGCCGGGCGCAATAGAAGCTATACAGGAGCGTTTTTCGGCTTTTGATGGTGACAAGGCGTTTTTTATAGAAGCTGAAGTTACCGTAGATGCACTCAATTCAATTCTTGATAATAGTGATTACTTTGATGGGAAGGGAGAGTTTATCTATCATGAGTGGTGGTAAAAATCGCGGCAAAGATGGCATTATAAGTCAATTTGAAAGTGCGGATATTATACAGCACGATGACCTTGGTAAGAAATTTGTAAATCCTGACCTTGTTAAGTTTCTTCAGGAAAATGGTTTCTATGTTTGTTCAACAGAACTGGCTAATCGTTTTATGAAGGAAAGTCTTGAACTTGCTCAGTTAAAGGCCAGTTATGCTGAAACCATATCGAAAGGAGATTAAGTATGGGCGGACATGAGTTCTTTGAATATATACGTTTTCTGTTTAATAACTATGGTAATTCTATAAGGGTTTATTTGGACGAAGATAACTGGGAAGATGAAGTAAAAGAACGTTTTCCGGAAATTGCTGAAATTCTTATAGCCGGGATTTTAGGCACATGTCCGTGTACTCCAAACTATAAGGACGAATCCTATGCTGATTTCTATATTACCGGATTGGCACACTATCTCGCATTTATCTACCACATTGGTGTAGAGTTCCTTGACATAAAGGAAATTGAAGTAGGGTTTGGTTCTTGGGATAAGTATATATATGTACTTTCTATGTGTGTGTTTGATGGCGACGAAAGTTATATAACCATAAATGAGGTAAACGATTCTTTAGATTCTTAATGAAACGGAGGCTAACAATGAGTAAACTTGAAACTGCAAAGAAGATTATTAAGGAACATATGGACACGGTTAGGTGGGGCATTTTCGATAGTCGTAACACATTGGGAGATTTTATGAGAACCATTTTTAATGAAGATGGTTTAACAATAGATATTTGTGATGATTGGGGCTACTTTGAAGTTTTTGGTTTAACAGACAAGGAGTTTCTTGAACTCAAAAAGTTTTACGAAAGCTTAGGAGGCATCTAAATGAACGAACAAGATAGAATTTGGTATAATGATTTCGCGGCGGAATGGCACGAGTCTATGAATAGATATAGAGAAAAATGTATTAAAGAAAAACAAGAAAAGATTAACAGAGAAGCTCGTGAAAGATACGAAGAGGATTGGGGTTTTGCTCATGGTATAGGCCCTTATGGGTCAGCGGTCTTTGATTCTTTTGACCCTTGGAATGACTGAGAGGAATTGGAGCAAGTTTGATTTTACCAGAATATGGTAGGTGTTGACTTTCTCTTAATTTTATGATATAATATATATAGAAAGTTAAGAGAAAGGACGTTATAACATGAGAGTAAAAACTCACTTAATAGTTACTGACCAGTGGGATGAATATGGTGTGAAATGGTGCGGCAAGATAGCTGACAGTAATCCACTTTTTAAAAACAATCTTCCTATTTTTGTTATCATAACAAAACAAGGACGAGTTGAGTTAAACACACTTAATCTTAAAGAAGTTGAAAAAGTGGCAAAGCGAATGGCCTTTCCAAGAGGGAGAGGTTCAATTACGACAGATAAAGCTTATATCTATATTAAAGAAGAAAATGGTGGCGAAAAGATTATGGGAGTAGTTGAACGCTGTCACATAAGAAAATATGCTCCAATGTTTGATGAGGTGTAAAATATGAAAAATAAAAAGTGGGGAACAATTAATTCCGATGCTCCAGTTTACGTTATCTTATTTGTTTCAAGAAACAAAGACAATACAGATGTTGAAGGCTTCGTTGAACGCCGCAAATCATTTATTTCTCAGCAGCCGATTGAGGAACTTATGCCGGCTTTCCACGATTTTATTGAAAAGGGTGTAACTGGCGAATTTTGTCGCTTTTACAGAAGTGTAAATGCAAGAGATATGGGTGTTGTTCGGAAAAAGCTCCTTCATTTCTTAATTGAAGAAGATGATTTCAACCTTTGTTGCATTAGGTCTAAAGTTGCTGGTTTCGCGGCGCAGAAAGAGTGTGCTATTGAAAAGAAGTGGTTGATTGACTTTGATACTAGAGAACCTGAGAAACTTAATGAGTTCTTGGAGTACATCTCAGAAAAGGACGAAACCATTGAAGCAACAGTAAATGACACTCCAAATGGCTGCGCAATCGTTCTTAGTCACGGGTTTAATTCTCAGGACTTTGCCGAAAAGTGGGGAGAAGTTGCCACAATTAAGAAAGATGACTTACTTTTTATTGATGGGCGCGCGAAAATGGGACTTGTGGTATGGTAAAATATGGTAGGCATTGACTTTTAGAGAAAATTATGTTATAATATATATAGAAAGTTAAGAGAAAGGTAAAAGTTATGACAGAACCCAAGAAAGGAAAATGGATATATTCGAGAGACCCTTATGACGGTGATTTAAGAGTTACTTGTGAACTTTGTGGGTTTTTTCTCGAAGGTGATAAACTGCCGAAAAAGACAGAAACAGAAATTCAGCACTGTTCTGATGGTTTTGGGTCATTTGAACAGAGAAAAGTAAGAGTTGTATATACTCCACCATGCCAGTGCCCTTCTTGTGGAGCAGAATTAGAAAGGAAGTAAGTATATTACTGAATATTGGTTTAGTGACCTATATGGAGAAGGCGGTGCACATCTTCGTTATGATTTTGCTATATTCTTAAATAATAAGTTCTGCGGATTAATTGAATATAATGGAATTCAACACTATCAACCAATAGAATATTGGGGTGGATAGCAATAGTTAGAAAAACAACAAAGACAAGACGAATTAAAAGAGAAATATTGTAAAGAAAACAACATTCCTTTTATTGTCTTTACGTATCAAGAAGATAATACTATTATTGAAGGGAGATTAAATAAATGGTTAAAAGATATTTGGACATAGACAGAATGAAGGATAAGTACGCTTTAGCCTTTTCAAAGGGTGAACACATCACAATCACTGAGAAATGCGACGGCGCCAATGCATCTATTGGCTTTGAAGATGGTGAGCTTTCTTGCTTTTCAAGAAAGCAGAAGTTAAGCCCGGAGAACACTCTTAGAGGTTTCTACACACTTGTACAGACATTTGATGTAGAAAAGTACAGAGAGGTTCTCGGTGACCGTTATATTGTCTTTGGTGAGTGGCTTGTGTCACACACTATTAAGTACCCAGCTACAAGACTTAGCAAGTTCTATGTCTTTGACGTATGGGATACTGAGGTAGAGCAGTATGTTCCGTGGTCAGTTACAAAAGATTTCGCGGCAAAGTTAGGACTTACAACAGTTCCTCTTTTCTACGATGGCCCATTTGTTTCTTGGGAACATGTTCAGTCCTTTGTTGGTAAGACAGAGATGGATGCAGAACCTACCGGTGAAGGTGTGGTAATAAAATCACAGGACAGACTTGACAACAAGTCGAGCAACACACCTCCATACGTTAAGATTGTAGCCGCAAAGTTCTCAGAGGTTCATCAGTCCAAGCCACATGAAGTAGACCCAGAAAAGCTTGCCGCAAAGCAGGCAGCAGAAGCCCTTGCTACAACAATTGTTACTGAGAGAAGGGTTCAGAAGCTTCTTGAAAAGGCTGTCGATGAGGGCAGACTTAGGGCTGATTGGGATGAAAAGGACCTCGGTACAATCGCTAAATTCCTCTGCAAGGATGTTTATGCAGACTGTGTAAAGGAAGAACCGGAAACAGTTGCTCAGATTGAGAACTTCGGTAAGATTGCGGCTGGCATTGCTATGAAGCTCGCAAGAGGATTAGTAAAATAATGGAGAAGTTTTTTAAAAGAATAGTTATCGCGGCGAAAGTAATAGGAGCGTTAATAATGATAGCCATAGCGTTGTATGTGTTATGTATCTGTTTCATATTTTTAGGATGTTTGTGGACTGAGTATGGCCCTGTTTACACAATTCTTGCCGCGATTTATATGATTTCTTTTGTCGTTTTTATAAGTGATACGAAAAAATCTTGACTTTTTTAAAAAGTTGTGTTATAATTAATATATAATAAAAAATATTTAAGGAGGAATTTCTAAACCTCCGATGAATATAGAAAATTGAAAAATGAAGGATGTGAAATTTAAATGCGATAGAAAATTCCAATGATAAATAAAAAATTTGGATTATTAACTGTCCTTGAAGAAACAAACAAAAAGGCTTCGGGCAATATAATATATAAATGTCAATGTGAATGTGGTAATATTGTAGAAGTTAACGGTGCTTTTTTACGTAGTGGTAAAACGAAGTCTTGTGGATGTTTAAGAGGTATAGTCGCTAAAGAAACACATTCTAATCCTATTATAGGTCGTACCTTTGGAAAATTAACAGTAATAAAAGAAACAAAAGATAGAAGTGGACCCTATATTGTATATGAATGTAAATGTTCTTGTGGTTCTATTGTTAAAGTATCGAGTCATAACTTATCTTCTGGAAATACTTAGTCTTGTGGATGTATGCGTTCAAAAGGTGAATTTTTAATAGGAAAAATTTTACAAGAATTAAATATTGCTTTTGAAAAGCAGAAAACTTTTCCTAATTTACTCGGAAAAGTTAATGTATTAAGATTTGATTTTTATTTACCGGAGTATAACACTTGTATAGAATATCAAGGTAAATAGCACTATTCTTCAATAGATTATTTTGGTGGAGAAGAGCAACTTCAAATATAGCAAAGTTATGATAAAAGAAAAGAAAAATATTGTAAAGAACACGATATAAAATTAATATAGATACCATATTATGATTATGAGAAAATAAATGAAGAATATATAATAACAAAAATACAGGAGGAATAAATTATGGATTTTTTAAATGGTATGAAGGGTATGTTCGGACCAGTTAAGGGTGGTCTTTGTCGTCTGACTATTGATGGCAATATCGCAGTAAAGGTTAATGGTGGTTATAAGGCTTATAACCCAACTGACAAGGCTTTTGTTAATTGCGATAACTTCGTGTTTGATGTTGGCGATGAAATGTTTTTCGTTATTCCTACAAATACTGTTACACCTGGCGATATTATCCTCGCCGGCGGAAGTGAGCTAGCCCCTCGTTACGTTCTCAAGGTTGCAGATGACATGATTACTTGCATTAACTACAAGAACGGTACGGTTGAGAACATCATGCCTGAGCGTCATATGTTTATGGGTAATACTTATTTCTATGGAAAGATTACAAGCCTGTTCGGTAACATGGGCGGTATGTTTGGCGCAAGTGCTGACGGCGCACAGAATGTTATGAAGTTTATGATGATGAAGCAGTTAATGGGTGGCATGACTGGTGCAGATGGCGGCAATCCAATGCTTATGATGATGATGATGAACGGTGGCGGCATGAATATGTTTGATAATCTTTTCAAGGCTGTAAACCCTGTTGCACCAGTAGAAACAAAGGAGGCTGAGTAATCCATGGGCGGTGGAAGTTGGACGAGTGAAAGATTTAGGGATTATTCTACATCAAGAAGCAGAGGAGTTGATTCTACAACAGGTAGAGTCATCCTCAGCGACGATGTAACTCAGAATTATACTCAGCGTGGTTTGGCAAAGGAACTTAATCCTTTTAACGTAAAGAGAGAGTGTAGGGACAGTGAGGAACACCCAAATACTGTTCCTGTAATTCTCGCCCTTGATGTTACTGGTTCTATGGGTAAGGCGGCTAATGAAGTTGCCGCAGAACTTAACAACATCATGACTGAACTCTATGAAAAGGTAGCAGACGTTGAGTTTATGATTGCGGCTATTGGTGACTTCTCTTATGATGATGCACCACTTCAGGTATCACAGTTTGAATCTGATATTCGTATTGCTGAACAGCTTGATAAGGTTTACTTTGAACGTGGCGGCGGTCCGAATGATTGGGAATCTTATTCAGCCATTTGGAAATTCGCGGCGGAAAGAACAGAGCTTGACTGTTGGAAGAGGGGCAAGAAGGGCATTATCATAACAATGGGTGATGAAATTCTCAATCCTTATATTGACAATGACAAGTATGAAGATGCAGTTAAGCAGAGTCCTATGGCTTGTGGTTTTGATACAAAGAAGATTTACGAAGCCGTAAAGGATAAGTATGACCTTTATCACATCAACGTTGACCACAGAAGCTACAAGCCTAGTCTATCTTCTTGGTATAAGGTTCTTGGTAAGGACCATGTGTTTGATTGTTCAGTAAAGGAAATTGCTCAGATTATTCCTCAGATTATTACTAACCATGAAAGCGAAAGCTTTATAATTGGTGTAGACGTAGCACCGAAGCCAGATAGTATAATCGAATTTACAAACGAAATTTCTTGGTAAAAGGAGAACAAAATGACGGACGTAAAAATTGTAACTGGATTAAACTATGGTGATGAATCAAAAGGACTTGTTGCCAATGCAGTAAGTACACCTACTTGCCTGAATATCTTACCATCTAATTCTTGTCAGAGGGCACACACGGTAGTTGAAAACGGAGTAAGAAAAGTGTTCCGTCATTTTGGTAGTGGTACACTTAAAGGAGCGGCTACCTATTTTACAGACAAGTTTCTTGTAAATCCCGCTATGTTTAGGCAAGAGTGGGAAGAACTTGTTGCAACGGGTATCACTCCGAAGGTGTATGTACGTTTAGGGGCTATATGTGTAACTCCTATTGATATGTTTGCAAATGTGAATGTTGAGGAACGTCGCGGCGAAGAATCTCATTCATCTACTGGCTGTGGTGTTTGGGAGACTATATGTCGTCACAAGGCTTTAGCACTTAAATTTTCACAGGGCATATATGCATTTAAAGATATAGTCGCATACTATGAGGATGTCTTAAAAGATGAAAACGGTGTTCTGCCGGAAAATGTAAAAGAATTTTTACACGGCGATTGCCTTAAAGATAACATAGATGAAGACTTTGTATGGTTCTATGAACACGTTACTTTAATCAAAGACCAGTGGGAAGAAACACAACTTCTTCACTCTTATCCACTTCTTGTGTTTGAGAATGGTCAGGGATTGCTTCTTGATGATAGATATAGCCGCGATATTAACCACAATACCCCGGCATATGTTGGTATGACAGAAGCTGAAAGAATACTTTATAAGAATTTTCTTAGGAAAGAAGTTAATGTTGAAGCACTTTATGTAACACGTCCATATTACACTCGTCATGGCAAGGGACAGATAGGCCTGTGGAGTAATTGTGAGTGTGACAAAGATGACATTAATCCGCTTATGTTTGATGCCACAAATGTACCAAATCCAAATCAGGGTACTTTACGTTATGGTAAGATTGATGAACTTGAAGCTAAAGCGATCGCGGCAAGAGTGGTTAATGATAGTATAAGCCCGCTTTTTGATGTTACTGCGTCTATGGTAATTACTCATTGTAATGAATATATAAATGATTATTTATTTGCCGCTGCAGACAATCAGAATTTAAATCTCTATGTTTCTTATGATGAAACTAATATTCGTAAAGTTTAAGTCTTTACTTTTCTTGAAAAGTGTGATATAATATATACATAATATGAAAGAGAAATAAAATCTCTTTCGGTTATGCTCTCGTGGCGAAATTGGTAGTACGCGCTAGTCTTAGGAACTAGTGGCTTAGTCCGTGAGGGTTCGAGTCCCTCTGAGAGCACTGTGTACGTAGTGTAACGGTTAACATGAAAGGATGTGGCCCTTTCGATGTGGGTTCGACTCCCACCGTACACCCCATCCCCTTGTAATCCAATTGGCAGAGATAGCGCTCTTAAACAGCGTCCAGTGCTGGTTCGAATCCAGTTAAGGGGACTTTGATATGACAATGTATGCGAAACATGGACTTGAATGGTTGAGATAACGCGTGGGAGCTGCTTCTCCATGTGCTGTAGGTTCCCTCATTGTCACACAAACGCTCCACGGCGAAAGGTGGCGTAATTCATTCTAGGCAACGTCAAAGCCAAATCAGGAGCTTGGTGAATGTGTATTAGAGGATAAGGAAAGAGCATACCTTTTCTATCCCTTTTTATTGCCGGAAATTATAGGCGAACATAAGACTGAGGCGTGGATGTGGAAGGGTTAAGCCCGGATGGCAACGCAGACCAACTCACGAGTGTCTAGGCGTTCAGTAAGTCATGATGTAAGCTAATAGTTTTTGGCATGAAAGTCATTTAGAGCTGGGTTCGCCCGGCTCTTTTTATTTTGGAAAATTTTAGTTTCTATTGACTTTTACTTTAAATTGTGTTATAATATATATAGAAAGTTAAGAGAGAGAGATAAAAATAGAAAGGACGTATCGCTTATGTTAGAATACTTCAACTACGAGAACTTAGAGTTCAAAGGTTTAATCTACGAACAGAATGTTCCGCTAGCCGCGATTAAAGAAGATGAACACATCTGTTGCGGCAGACTTACAGCGTTTGTTAAGGCTTTTAACAGCAGAGGTAGTTTATCAATTGAATACGGTTTCAGCGATGATGACGACTGGGAACAGTTCCGTGGTTTCAGATGTGAAAACGAAGCAGAACAGAAGCGTATG
Organism: Eubacterium sp.; assembly: GCA_017965495.1. Lineage (GTDB taxonomy): Bacteria > Bacillota > Clostridia > Lachnospirales > Lachnospiraceae > Eubacterium_G. Next base: position 151,448 of record JAGCPW010000095.1, read on the forward strand.
TTTGAAGAAATCGTTAGAATTACAAAGGACTTTTGCTCATTCTATAAGGTTGACTTCATTCCGGACTTCTATGAAGACTGGTCAGAGGTCGTAGATTCTACTCTTGGTAAGGCTTCAAAGTATGATTATTAATGAAAGGAATATGAAACTATGAAAATGTGTAAGAATTGCAGAAAAGAATATGGCTGGAGCAGATATGATGAATATTGTTGCAAGGAATGTTGGGAAGCTAATTATTGGGAGAAGGCTCTCGATAGCAAGGCTATTATAATTGGTGGTCATTGTTATCATGCTTATGGCGGCAAGTTTGATAAGTCAAAGAAGATTAAGATTAGAATGAATGATGGTACACTTATTGAAACATATGAACTGTTCGATGGCGGCAAGATACCAAGAAAGTTCCATATGAAAGATAATGCAAAGTTTGTTAAGTGGTGAGCAATCACCACATATGCTCTCGTAGTCCAACGGCAGTAGACAGTGCACTCAAAATGCATCCAGTGTGGGTTCGAATCCCACCGAGAGCACTTTAGTTATTATGAGGAGGATGAAAATGAATAAAAGAATAAGGAAAAAGATACAGAAAAGTCTTAATTATCGTGTTAAAACAGGAAAGTTACATCTTATGCCGGGCGATACGGTTATAGTTAAAGTTGATACGATGGAAGAGGATTATGACCTTATCCGCATTATGTTTGATACAATTAATGAGTTTGCCAAATCTCACGGATGTGATTGTCTTTTGACGGCGAAAGAAGTAGATGTTGACTTACTCGATGAAGAGCAAATTAATTGGATGAAGGAAGTTATATCCAAATGGGAAGATAAAAATAGGTGATAAGGAAAATAATGGTAGCCCTTTACATTTCTTTAAAACTGTGTTATAATATATATAGAAAATGAGAAAGGAAGTAGAAATATGTTTATTATGAATAGTGGCGACCCAAAGAAGAGTGCTGCCTCATACCGTTTTTCTTGTAAAAATTGTGGATGTGAATGGATGGCGGAACGAAAAGAAGTTAAAATTACACCGCCTTGTTTACCATATGAGGTTTATATGCAGTGTCCAAACTGTAGAAAAACTGTAGAAGCTAAGGAGAATTAAAAGGAGGACTAAAAATGTTAAAGATTCAGGAATTTATCCTTGCACATGAAAATTGGCGTGAACTTTTATCTGCCGCACCATATAACCTTAAAATTGCAGAAGATGATGGTTTCGTCATCTTCAAGTACAATCAGATAGAATCCGACTTTAACGAAGAAATCTGCAAGGAAGCTCGTGGTCTTATTCTCGATTCCACTGATAATTTTAAGGCTGTTAGAATGGCATTTAAAAAGTTCTTTAATCTTGAAGAAAAATTCGCCGCAAAAATTGACTGGGATTCTGCCGTAGCATCCGAGAAAATCGACGGCAGCATCATGTCTGTATGGTACGCTCGCGGCAAGTGGCATTTAAGTACCAATGGCACAATAGATGCCTTCAAGGCTCCACTTAACGGTGTCGGCCCATACAAGAACTTTGGTGAGTTATTTACTTCCGTAATGCCATTAAGCTTCTTCGAAGGTGAACATTTCGGCAAAAACTGGGCAGACTTAAACTTATGTTTTACTTTTGAATTAGTTTCTCCTTACAACAAGGTTGTTATAGACTACCCTGAAACAAAGGTATACTTACTTTCTATGCGTAAGATGGATACACTTAACGAAATCGAAGGCAATGTAGTTAGAATCTTTGGTAAGATTAATGGCTTTAATACCCCACAGGAATACAAGCTTAGAAATAAAAAGGAATTCTGTGAGCTTGTGGAGTCTATGTCAAATGACCACGAAGGTATTGTAGTTCGTGATATGTACAATGAGCGTGTAAAGATAAAGACAAAGAGCTACTTTGAGCTTCACCGTATGGTTAACAACGGTGTTGTAACTGTGGCAAGAATGGTTGAGTTAATTCGCGCAAATGACCAGGAGGAATTTCTCGCTTACTTTTGTGGATTTCGCGATGAGTTTTCCTACATTAGTAATGTAATGGAGAAAATCTCTAGCAGAATTGATGAAATTTCTATTTTAGTAAAGCAATACTCCACTAAAAAAGAAATAGCATTAGATGAAACTATTCCTAACTGGGAAAAGAGATTTTACTTTAATGCCTTTGATAAAAAGGAAAACAATCTTGAAACAAAAGATTGGTGTAAATTAATTTCCATATGGGAGGAATTACATAATGAGCGAGCAGAATGATAGTCAATTAACACTTATAGAAGAATTTGCAGAAAAAACAAAAACAGGATGGAAAGGGCTTTATTAGTGTTCTTGCGGAAACTAGAAATTAATAAGAAATAGGGATGTAAGGTCTGGAAAAACAAAATCATGTGGATGTCTACGAAAAAAGAAACTTTCAGAATTATATTCTGCTGATTTAACTTGTTAGATTTTTGGATATTGGAAAGTTTTATATCGAGTTGAAGGAAAAACTGGACATGGTTCTATATGGCATTGTTAGTGTACTAATTGCGGAAATGAAAAAGATATTTAGTATTCTAATTTAGTTTTTGGGAAAAGTCAATCGTGTGGATGTTTACGTAAGCAATTATTTTCAGACGATTTGACTGACCAAAGATTTGGCAAATTAGTAGCCAAGGAAATCTTATATAATCATCCTTAGCTGTCACCTTCTGAACACAGTGCAGTTTGGCGGTGTGAGTGTGATTGTGGGAACAGTTTTATTACTTCAGCGCACCGTCTTAAATCAGGTAGCAATACAAGTTGTGGGTGTTTAACATCTAAAGGAGAAAGTAAAATAAAAGAAGTGTTAACTGCACTTGAAATAAATTTTATATAGCAATATTCTTTTGAAGATTTGGCGGATACCAGACCTTTAAAATTTGATTTTTATTTACCACAACAAAATGTTTTAATAGAATTTTAGGGCGAGCAACATTACAAGGTTGTGTCCCATTGGGGTGGGAAAGAGGGTCTTGAAGATAGACTTAAAAAAGATAGTATGAAAAGAAGTTATTGTCTTGAAAAGGGCATAAAACTTATTGAAATTCCTTATTGGGATTATGATAAAATTACCACAGAAAAATTCATTAAGATGTTTAAGATAGGAGAAGACATATGACAAAAATAGATTATTACATTTCACTCGTTTGCTCGACAATTTTGCTGAGTCTTAAAACACTTGGTATTCCTTTTATTATCGCCGGGATGTGCTTCTTTATCTTTGGCTTTAAGGAATTTCCAATGTGGATTTGGTTTTTAAGCTATGGGGTTTTAGAGAATTGGAAAAGTTGTAGGTCAGCATTGAATTTAATGTTGCTTGGGATGACTAGGGAAGATAATGAAGATGGAAAAAATTAACACCACTTTACAAAAACCATAATCTATGCTATAATATATATAGAAAATCAGAAAGGAACTAAAACTATGATGACATTTGAAAATTTCGATAATTTTATGAACAAACTTATTGATAAGTTTCAGACAGCAGAAGACTTCTACAACAAGATTGATGCGGCACTCGGTAATTGTGCTTGTGAGCCGATTATCGAGCATAGTGGTCTTTATCTTGCAGTTCAGATTCTCGCGGCAGCCGTTGGCGATAAGAATGAATGGGTTGAATATTTCTTCTATGAAGCAGAAATGAAGCCGTTTACAGTTGAGGTAGATGAGAGAAAAATTATAATTTCCAATAACAAAGACCTTTATCAGTTAATTTCAGGAGTGATTTGATGAAAATAGGAATTGACATCGACAATGTTCTAGTCAACACCACAGAGTGTGTACTAGAATACCTAAACGAACGAACGGGACTTAATCTCAAACTAGAGGACATCAAAACCTATAGCATCGAGGATTACGTTCCAAAAGAAAACAGATTGCTTGTTCCCGAAGCCTTTGAATCAAAGCATATGTGGAAAAAGGTTGATTTTATTAATGGTGCAATAGAAGTAATAAGAAAACTATTTGAAGAGGGTCATGAGATTTATTTTGCTACGGCTACCTTGCCGGAAAATCTGAAAAAGAAAATGAACCACCTTTCAAGGAATCTCGATTTTCTTGGACTCGATTACATCAAAAGCCACACAATATGTATCACCAATAAACAGTTGCTTAGGTTTGATGTGATGATAGATGATTATCTTGGTAATCTTCGCGGCGAAAGAACGTATGAATCCATTTGTTTGGCTTATCCTTGGAATGAGTTTACAGAAGAAGATGAAAAAGATGAACGTCTTTATAGGGCAGATAACTGGCTTAAAATTTATCTTATAATAAAAATGTTTATAGAGGAGTATTAATATGTTTGAATATAAAGGTAAAACTTATGAAGGCGCACAGGAATTACTTGACAATTATCTTGAAATTGATAAGGAATACTGGGACCACTATAAAGAGGAAGGCTTTGAAGAAAAGTGGCAAGAAGCATGGGACGTTGTATTTGCATATTGGATGAAACTCCTTAAAGATGCCACAGTTGGTATGAAGGATGTTTCAGAAGATGAGTATGATGAAGTTTACTATGGTTTACTTGATGAAATTAGGATTCTGATAAGAGATATACTTGAAGCAGACGGCGCAACTGATTATAAAGTTACATATAGTGACTTGGAAAAAAGCTATGAAAATCGTACTTATTACTTTGAAGATTTTGCACCTAGCAATCTTGTTTTTGGTATTGATGCTACCTATTCTCCATACAACGGTGTTGAATTTTACGCTGATGTGCGCCCAACAGCATATGTTAAAGTACCAGTAACAAAATATGAATATAGACCAGTAGACACCATGGAGAGTGATGAAGATGAGTGATGAAATTCGCATACCAAAGGCCCTAAAGAGTGCGGACTATTACATGCAATTAAAAGAAAAGCTAAAAGAACAGCGAGCCAAGATAAAAGCTGAAGAAGCAGTTGCATATGAAATCAATGGTGAAATACAGACATATCAGCAAGAAAGACTAAAACCACTTGTTGGCAGATTTTTTAAGACTGAAAAAGGTGATGTATTTCTTGTTACCGGAGTTCCGAAAATAAAATATAGACTAACCGGTACTGTAGACTTCAATCCTTATCAGATACCAACTATAATAGCAACTTTTGAGAGCACAGGAGATATTATTGGAAAAGAAATATACATTGAAGCCGAAACCGTTTTTAGTAGGGCGGTTGATGCGGCAGACCCGGAAGCTAAGTTTCTTTCAGAATATACTGAGATAACCAGGGAAGAGTTCTTCTCTACAATACAAGACTTTCTTGCCGCGATGATTGATAACTTAACTGATGTTATTGACTCAAAAGGAGAATGATTATGATTGCAGATAAACTAATATATTGTGATAAAATGTTTTACTGTTGCTTAGGTGCGGGTTTAGAATACAGTGGGCCTCAGCTATATGAAAAATATATGAGGGAGATGGACCTTCGTTTTAATCATAAATATGGATATACCTTCGCATACATAAAGGTGTCAACAGCCACCGATGATATGTCTATTGTAAATTCATTTATCAACATATGTAGTGGTTTGCTTCATGATGGACTTACGGTAGTGGAAATCCATATTGACGGAGAGTTTTCTGATGCACTTAATGAATCTATTATAGATTTTGCCGAATATTGGCTTGGTGAATATATGGATTACATTGGTACAGCTGACAATTCTGTTATTTTTGGTTTAAAGCCTGAAGTATTTTTGGTTTGATACCTGAAAATATTTGAGGGCTTTTCAAAATAAATTACATATTAGTATCGCGGCGAAAACCGTGAAATAAAAATCGAGGTGAATTTGAATGAAGAAGATTGCACTTGCTGCACTTGTTGCTGTAATGGCAGTTGCTTGCTTCGCTTGCACCGCTCCTGATTCTGAATCAAGCGATAAGGTAGAAGAAACAACTGTAGTATCTGAAACTGTTCTCGAAACAGAAGCAGAAACAACTGTTGAATCTACTGAAGCTGAGACAGAAGCAGAAACAACAGAAGCTGAGACAGTTCTCGAAACAGAAGCAGAAGTATCTGAATCTGTTCTCGAAACAGAATAATAGCCTAAGAAGGACAACTTTACTCAACTAAACCCCACGTGGAAGTGGTGAAACTCCCCGATTGGGATGGTATGGCATCCTAGGAGTGTTGGCTCCACCATACATATTTTGCGGCTTGGTGAAAATAGTTATCATGTATCCCTCATAAGGATAAGTTCAGGGCGCACTTCCCTGAGCCGCGATTTCGAGGTGTATTATATGAAACAAGACCTTATTGAAATTGAAGCTTTTTGTCAGGTAGAGGACTGCTGTTTTGGCTGTCCTTACGAAGACGAATGTTTTGACCAATTTCTTATGTATGGCTTTATGCACGCGAGAGATTGGATGGAACATTTTACTTGTATATTCTATGCAGAAGGAGAAGTCTAATTGGAAAAATTTATAAAATATTGACTTTTTCTTAATTTTATGATATAATATATATAGAAAGTTAAGAGAAAGGACTTGAAAGTATGACACTGAAAGAAAAAGCTACAAGATTTCTTAATGACAAGGCACCTGACCTTTTTGAAATGCTCAAAACTACAGAACTCACAAAAGATGAGCGACTTGATTTTGTTGAAGCATTTCAGTTTGAGAGAGCTGGTTATCACCCAGTTTGTGGTATGACTAAGGTTTGCTTTGTTTTTGATGAATTTGTAATCAAGATAAGTTTTGACTACAAGGTTGTATATCCATTTATTGATGGTGTTGTTACTAAGAAGGTTGTAGAACTCGAAGATGCTTGCGAAACAGAATACCTTGCATACAGAAAGGCTGTTGAGGCGGGTCTTGGCGACTTCTTCTTTGAAACAGATTATCTTGGTTGCGGTATCTATGTTCAGGAAAGATGCGAGGAATCACTTCAGGACGCTAGATATTTTAGAGATGACTCTGATTCTACTACAAAAGAGTATAGCGAGTATGAAAGAGAGTGCGCAATTGATGCGCTCGTAGAATCTATCCCAGAAGAAGAAGCTGAGGTGGATATTGACGAGTACACAACAGTTGGTGATTCTGTAAGATACATCGACTCTTATCTTAAAGAAGACTGCGTAACAAACTTTCTTCAGACATATGATAGTGGTTCAATGGTTAAGCTTGCAAAGTTCCTTTTTAGCTATGACATCACTGACATCCATGATGCAAACGTTGGTTTCGATAAGGTTGGTAGACTTAGAATTTTCGATTTTAGTGGTTTCTGCTCTTCTACAAGAGAGCTGGTGAAAGGAGAAAAGGTATGATTTGGTTGATTTTAATAGGTATTACGATTGCGGGAGCTATTGTTAGTCTTTTCAAAACCGAATGTTTATGGGGCGTATTTATAATATTGTTATTTATCGAACTCATAATAGTCGGACATGTTAGATATGATGACAAACCGTCTGATGTGAATACAGCGGACATAGTGGCTAAACTTGAATGTGATTCAGATTACCTCAATGTTACTGGCTATACAGAAGCAGTTGAATATAACAAAAAGGTTGAAATGGCGCGCGACCTTGGTGATTCTATATGGTTCGGCGCGATTGTTAGAAAGAGAGATAGATTGGCAGACCCAATACCTCTTGAAAATTATAAAATTACCATAAAAAGTAAGAATTAAGTTTCTTAACTCTTTACAAAATCTGAAATTTATGTTATAATATATATAGAAAATAAAGAAAGGATGTTGTTTATGGGACAGGAATTAAATGTTATAATGCGTTTTGAAGATAAAAGAACTGGTGAATTAATGCATGAGTTTCTTATGGCTTATTGGCGCAAAGGTTTGTCAATGACTGATGAAGTTTTTAGATTCATTCGTAATACCGCTAGTGAGGGTATAATCTCAGAAGATGACCAGTCATATAAACTTGAACCTATGTTTATTTATGACTTTAAGGATTTTCTTCTTGAACAGTTATCTAGCAGGGAATCCAATGCTTTTAGTAATTCATTTTGGGGTTCGTTTGTATGCTATCAGCAGACAATTCAACAGTTTGAACGCATAAGTGCATGGATTGAATTTTTCTCAAATCGTTATGAAGTGCTTGATGAGATTGAGAACGCGGCGGCAAATGGTGAACAGCCATGTTTTGATGGTTGTTTTGACCCGGATGCTATCGGCTATATGCTTTCATATTATGATTATTCAGAAGAAAAATTTAAAGACAAGGAAAAGGAATTTATTTACGTTCTCCATCACCTTGATAATTATCGCATGGTAATAGAAGTAGAGAACTCTTATTAATCTATTTACTTTTTCAGAAGTTTATGGTATAATAGATATAGAAAGTGAGAGAGAAATCTCTCACAAATACTGGTCTGTGGTGAAGCGGTTAACACTCGGAGCTTTGACCTCCGCATTTTTCCTGGGTTCGAGTCCCAGCAGGCCAATCTAATTTTTTAATTTAGAAAGGATTTTAATTATGACAAGATGGAATGTAGTTAGAATAAATCCTGAAACAAAAGAAAGAATTCCTCTTCCGGCTTCTTATTCCGATAGGAAATATGCAGAAGATTTAGCTAAAGCATTTAATTACTGTTGGAAGCATCCTGAAACTGGTTTAGTTTTTAAACTTGAAGTTGAAAGCCGCGAAGCTTAATTCTTTACAAAATCTGAAAAATATGATATAATAAATATAGAAATTGAGAAAAGAGTATTTCAAAACATTTGTGAAACTTCGGTCCGATTCCGGGGTAGGTGCTCTAAGGAGCGAACTGCTGGTTGCAATATCAAAGTCAATTTCTTAAAATATAGGTCGGTAGTTTAATTGGTAAAATGTCACTCTCCAAAAGTGAACGATGTTTTGGGTTCGAATCCCACTCGGCCTGTTAATCGTCGTAGGTTCAAGTCCTACCCCAAAGAATAAAACCTCTGCGGGACAATCGGAGAGACGAGAGGAGCCAACCTCTATAAAAGAATCGTGTTTGTTAGGGGAACTACACGTTAATATAAGTACCCCGAAATGCAGGATTAATTGCGACGGCTCGCAACCCTATCTTGAAAATAGGTGGTCCCGGGGACGGGATGGGGATCGACACCTCACTTCTGCGCCAAATAATGCTCCTTAGTGAAGCGGTAACACAGTTGGCTCTGACCCAATAATGCGAAGGTTCGAATCCTTCAGGAGCAACTAAATGCCTTTGTAGCTTAGTGGTCTAAGCACCTGTCTGAAGAACAGGGGATGAAGGTCCGATTCCTTCCGAAGGCATCCTATACCCTTGTAAGCTAATTGGATAAACTAAGGGTCTTCTACACCTTTTTTCTCGGTTCAAATCCGAGCAAGGGTACTCAAATGGACAGATGGGTGAGTGGCTTAAACCAGTTCTTTGCTAAAGAACCGACCCGCAAGGGTCCGAAGGTTCGAATCCTTCTCTGTTCGCTTAAAAATGACGGTGTGGTGAAGTGGTTTAACGCGGCCGGCTGCAAACCGGTTATTTCGTAGGTCCGAATCCTACCACCGCCTTGTGGGTTCCTTTTTATAAGGTCACTAAAAATAAAATTCGATATAAGCCGAAATACAATACTAGTCAAAGATTTCGGTGTGCCAGTTGCCAAAGAATTTTGTTAAGTCTTCGGGCGGAACTTTTTAGGGTGAGGGGCACAAAAACGGCATGTGATGGAATTGGCATACGTGCTCGGCTAAGAACCGAGATTTTGTGGGTTCGAATCCCACCTTGCCGACTTTATCTTGAAAACTTAATAAAAAGTATGTTGTAACCATGTGTTAAAATGAGGGACTAATCATCTCTGCATGGGCGCGGCGGAACGGCTGAGAAGTCGGGTCAAGGGATACCTTGACAGGGTTTCTTTTCTGATGTCGAAAGGCTGAGGAACAAGATGGTATACCAGCCATCAAGAGAGAAGTCGCGGCACAAGGACAACGTGAGTAATGGCACACCTAAACTGGTTGCTCCAACAATAGACGCTCTCTGTGAGAGAATAACCCCGTAGACCACATCCGCAAGATGTGAGTAAATGCTGGGAACGCAAAATAATGGAGTTGAGCCTATAACTTTCTCAGAAATGAGAATGAAACCCGATGATGGTGCGAGTAGCCCAAGGCTCAGATTGGTTCATTAGAATTCTATAATTTTAAGGAAATTAGAAAATCTGAATGATGGGTGAAAGTTGGAGGTAAACAAATCCTCTCAGTGCTTTGGGTTCTTCGGAACTGCGGTAAGAAGTCTTAGAGCGACGGCTTTAAGGCTCAGACTTATCGTCACTGTGGCTGAATAATACGTAGCGTTGTATGAGTATGGCGAACAAAAACCAACAATGTATTTTTTATTAGGTTTTCAAGATAGACATGCCCTTATAACTCAGTTGGTAGAGTATCGTCTTGATAAGGCGGAAGTCGAAGGTTCAACTCCTTCTGAGGGCACTGTGCCGGAGGCCGAATAGTGTAGTGGTTAGCACGCCAAGATACACCAACTTGGAAACAGCGGTTCAAATCCGCTTTGGGTGGACCGGACTTAAAAGCGCTAGCCCAGCAAGTGCATTGCTGCCATATTAATGCTTAATATGGTTTGAGCCATAGAAATATGGTGAAAGTCCCTTTGATGATACAGTCCAAAAAGTGGCGGAGAGCGAGTAAGTCTTGTAGGTCGCGGCCTATAAGTACCGAGGACATGCAAAAACTGATGTTATGGAATATCCCGGCACCGTGTTGTCGTTAGAGGTGCATCAGGCTCGTACACGGAATGACGCTCCTATAATTCAATGGTAGAATAGCAGACTTTTAATCTGTCTATCCCAGTTCAACTCTGGGTGGGGGCATTTGGAAAAATTTATAAAATATTGACTTTTCCATAAACTTATGTTATAATATATATAGAAAATCAAGAAAGGAAGATTTAAATGTATATATCAGTACAGTTTAGAAACAAGTTTAATGATTTTTCCGGCAAGGAATACGATTTTGAGGTTGTCGGTGGCATTCCTAAAATGGGTTCAGTTATCCGAATGGTTTCAGAAGACATGACCAAAAAGGTATGCAACGGTACGAGAGTTAAGGTTGTCGGTATTAAAACCGCTTCTTCATCTTCTCAGGAAAAGGTAAGATGCATTTTAGCATCCATGAACGAACCATCTATCAGTAAGGAGGTTTAAAATGGAAACAATGTTTTTAGTATCTTTGGAGTATTCAAATTTTCCTACAGATATTTGGCTTTTCCGAAATGCTGACAATGCATTAGGATGTTTTAAAGACCAAATGTTAGACCTTCTTAGTGAGGAAATTCGTTATACCAATCCATTAAGCGCCAATAACGGCATCTGCTTAAAGGATGAGCTTGACGAAGGTACATATTACTATTTTCTTGATAGCGAAGGTAAACGCATGACGGAAATCCCTAAGACTTTAGAGCCGGGATTTAAGTTCATTGAGTTCTACATTCGCGGCGCGGCGGATTCAGAAATAAGATTAACTGTTGAGGAAATTAAAACAGAAGATTAAAGTAAATATCTTTACTTTCTCAGAAAAATATGATATAATATATATAGAAAGTTAAGAGAGGAGAAATAAAAAATGATAGAACAGATTTCTTGGGAAAAAGCAAAAGAAATTGTTGATGAGATTTACGGCAATGGTTGGAGCCTAGTTGGTGAAGACGATTGTGAGGACGAATTTATTTGTCCAGAGTGTGAAGACCCGGTTCTCAAAGAAGATTATCCGTTTTTAGATTTCTGCCGCGAAAATAAGACATTTAAATGTCCGATTTGCGAAAATGAAATCGGTTAAAGTGAAAGACTTGACTTTTCTTGAAAGTTATGTTATAATTAATACATAATAAATACAAAGAAAGTTCAAATCGAAAACTTAAAAAGTGAAAGACTTGACTTTCTTTGAAAATTATGTTATAATTAATACATAATACATAATAAATACAAAATAATAAATGGGCCATTAGCTCTAATTGGGAGAGCATCTGCTTTGCAAGCAGAGGGTTGAGAGTTCGAATCTCTCATGGTCCACTCATCATCCGGCTTGGTGAAGCCTTTGAATTCACCGTCCTTTCTTGGCCCTATCGTCTAGCGGTTAGGACGTCAGCTTTTCACGCTGAAAACCCCAGTTCGATTCTGGGTAGGGTCATCAGATTGATGCAGACTTGACGCTTACTTCGTAAGTTTTTGGGTACTTATACAGAAAAAATCAGCGTCATTCATATTCTCAATCTTTATGGGAGAGTCGCCAAACGGCTTGGCAACAGACTGTTAATCTGTCAGCGTAGAACTTTGTTCTCATGTGGGTTCGAGTCCCACCTCTCCCGCTATGGTCTATTCGTTCAACGGTTTAGGACGGCCGACTGTGTTTAATTAGTTTAACAGTAAAACTAGTTCGAGAGAACTATTACAAGTGCAAATCTTGTATTAAACACCACTATCGGCAGATAGGGGTTCGATTCCCCTATGGACCGCTTGGGTGCATGGAACCCAAAAAGCTCCATTGTTAGACTGACTAACAGAAAATAATCAGTATGGGTTAACGTACCTTATGGTTGAAACGTTGACCCCGAATATAGAGGATGTGGTGTAATGGTAACACACTCCCCTTGGGAGGGAGAGTCGCAGTTCAAATCTGACATCTTCTATCGTATGAAGTGAGGGCAAATGGTTAAGTCATTTAGTTACAAACTAAAAGGAGTGGGTTCGATTCCCATCGCTTCTTTCGCGGCGAGGACAAATGGAAAGTCGCCGTCCTCATAAGTCGGAGATAGTAGGTTCGATTCCTACCGCCGCAATCGGTCGTCGCAGACCAAGTATTGGTTGCTATTAACCAATTTAGAACGTAGATGGTGAATGGTCTTCTACATAGTCCATCATGTTCTACCAAACACAGTAGAAGAGTGGATTGGGAGTTTTTTATCATGTTTCTCACAAATAATACATGGTTGACAGGTAGGCCAAAGAGAGCTCTACTGCTGAATGAGGAGAAGGACATTCCGGTTTTCCCACTAGCACCGTGACGTTAGTAGGGAGCGGAGCACTGCTCAGTGTGTGGTCGTTGGCGGGATGGAGTCATCGTGAACAAGAATTCCATCCAAATTGACGGGGGAGTCGTATAGCGGCAATTACACTTGACTGTAAATCAAGCGGCTTCGGTCTTCATTGGTTCGAGTCCAATCTCCCCCATAGTGTTGAAGCAGTTTAATGAGATACTTCATAACAGATTGATGACACATTCTATACATATTTGATTTCTCGTCAAGGAATCGCGGCTAGCCCAAGGCAGAAATTGGGCATTTACTTCTCATTAAGACATTCTCAACAATTATTTTTAAAATTGACAGAAGCAGAATAAACGCTTACTTCATTAGAGCCATTTAGAATTTCTGATTTTTAGTCGCGTTTGTTGTATTCTCTGTCCCTATGCGGATGTAGTTTAATGGTAGAACGACTGGCTTGTTTTATTAGTTTAAGTCAAACGTTGCCTATTCGATTTTTTAGAGGAGAGTGTTCATTTTTCTACCTTAATAATGAGGTGATTAAAATGACAATCGGAATTTATAAAATCGAAAATCTCATCAATCATAAGGTTTATATAGGACAATCAATTCATATCGAAAAGCGTTGGCAAGAACATTGTCGTCTTAGTAGTGACAGCGTGATTGCAAAAGCAATTCAAAAGTATGGAAAAGAAAATTTTTCTTTTCAAATCCTTGAAGAGTGTTCTGAATAGGAATTGGATGAAAAAGAATTGTCTTATATAAGGAAATATAATAGTTTAGTTCCTAACGGCTATAACGTAACCGATTATATTGAAGGACAAAGACGATTATATATTTATTATGATAGAGATACTTTACTTCAGATTATTTCTGACATTAAAGACACCAATCTTACCTTTAAAGAAATTGCCGCGAAATACGACCTTGATATTAGTATGATTTATTATCTTAATAGAGGTGATTATCATACATTGGAGAATTTAACTTATCCTTTGCGGCAAGTTAAGTCCTTTAAAAAACAATATCGTTATTGTATTGATTGCGGAGTTGAAATTGGTAAGGGAGCAAAAAGATGTATCCCCTGTTCACAAAAGGCTCAATACACTTGTGAGCGACCATCTCGACAAGTATTAAAAGACATGATAAGAACTATGTCTTTCGTTAAGATTGGAAAAGAATTTGGTGTTACTGACAATGCTATAAGAAATTGGTGTATTCAAAATGAATTACCATCAAAAAAATCTGATATTAAAAAGTATTCTGATGATGAGTGGGCAAAGATATGAGTGCGAATCTCATATAAAGCACCACCACCCAGTAGATGAGGTTTCAATTACCTCTATTCGCTTTAGCCGATGCATTAGAAAACGGTTACTTCAATTGGTTTGAAAATTTCTTTCGTGCAGAAATAGTGCGGTTCGATTCCGTTTAACCCGTTTTCACCTTTCTCGGTCATTATTTTTATTAAGTCGATGCAGTATATACGGTTACTTCGACAGCCTGTTAACCTGTTTTTGATACTCTCCGTATGTGGCTTTCTCGACTATATGCTCCCGTACCACAATTGGCAGTGGGACTGATTTGTAATCAGTAAGTTGTGAGTTCGAGTCTCACCGGGAGCTTTTGATAATGACCGGATAGTTTAACTGTCCGGTCTTTTTTATTCTTTACTTTTAAAGAAAATTATGTTATAATAATTACAGAAAGTTAAGAAAGGATAGTAAGTATGACAGAACAATGTTTTGAAATAATTTCAGAAGAAAAACTCAAACTAATGGCTACTAAAAATCTTATAGACCTTATGAGAGTTTATGATTATATCCGCCCTGACTACACATATGATTGTTATTGGGGCAATTGCAAATGCCAAAAGGCTTGTAAGGCTCTTCGCCGCGAAATGGCAATGAGAATTTACACAATTCTCAAAACAAGACCTCACATCCCAAATAAGGCAGAAGCTAAGAAAATAAGACAAGAACGTGCGGCAAAGAGATTTAAGACAACATCCGCAAGATAATTAAGGAGGACGATATTATGAGCAGAATAGCAAGAGAAGTTAAGGCAGAAAACAAGACAAAGAACACAGTAACAAATTTTATGGGCGGCAAGTCTTATACAGTTAACCCACTCGATACACTTAAATTGGTTGCGGCATCATCAATCTTTGGTGAACCATCTTATTACCGTTCAAACGTAAGAGAAGGAAGATACCGTTGCGATAGACTGGTTGAAAACTTCTTCCCATCATATGTCGGTAAGACAACAACAGAAATCTTTGAAGATGCAATTGACAAGGCTCTTTCTTATGATTTTGGCGCAACACTTGAATTTGCCGCAGAACTTAGAAGCACATACAACATGAGATTAAACCCACAGGTAATCATGGTTCGTGCCGCAATTCATGAAGATAGAGCAAAGTTCACATCTGAAAATCCTGGTGTTTTCGCGGCAATAAACGATAAGGTAATGGCAAGAGCAGATGAGCCAGCAACTCAGCTTGCATATTACATCTACAAGAATGGCGGCAAGTCAAAGCTCCCATCTGTACTTAAGAGAAGCATTGCTGATAAGCTCTCAAAGCTCGATGCATATGCAGTAAACAAGTACAAGAACGCTGAAATCGGTATGATAAATGCCGTTCGTCTTACACACGCAAATTCTCCAGTGTTAGATGACCTCTTAAATGACAATTTAAGAGTTTCAGATTCCGAAGAAACTTGGGAACAGAAGCGTTCACGCGGCATGGGTTGGAAGGAAATCTTCAACACAACAAACATGGGACACATGGCGCTTTTAAGAAACCTTAGAAACGTTTTCGAGGAAGTTAAGGACGTTGTTTTTGCTAAGAGATACCTTAAGAAGTTAAAGGATGGCGTACTTCGCGGCAAGCAGTTCCCATTCAGATACTACACAGCAATGGGCGTTATCGAAGCATCAAGAGTTAACCACAAGTCACTTATCCTCGATACTCTTGAAGAATGTATGGATATTGCCATCGACAATATGCCAAAGTTAAAGGGTAAGACAATGTGCTTATCTGATAACAGCGGTTCTGCTTGGGGCGGTATCACATCAGAATATGGTAGTGTTGTAGTTGCCGAAATTGACAACTTATCTTCTGTAATTGCCGGCAAGCTTTCAGACGAAGGTTATGTTGGTAAGTTCGGTGATAAGTTAAAGGTCTTCCCAGTTTCTAAGAGAAACGGAGCCTTAATTCAGGCAAAGGAAATCAGCAGAGAAAGATACGACGATGTTGGTAGTTCTACTGAGGGCGGCATTTGGGAATTCCTTATCAACGCAATCGAAAATGGTGAGTTCTACGATAACATCTTTATCTTCTCTGATATGCAGGCTGGACACGGTGGCCTCTACGGTACAGTGGCTCAGATGAACAAATACAAGAGCAGATATGGTGTTGACGGCGGACGTTACATTGACGTTTACAAGTTAGTTAAGGAATACCGTCAGAAGGTAAACCCAAAGGTTAATGTCTTCATGGTACAGACTGCTGGCTACAACAACGTAATCTTACCAGAATACTCTTATAGAACTGCTATCCTCTCCGGATGGACAGGCAAGGAAGTTAGCTTCGCGGCAGACTTCATTAAGAGATGGGATGACATCGAAACTAGACAGAACGCTCCAAAGCAGAAGTCAAAGTCACAGTCAAATCTTCCACCAGTAAGATATAGATAATATAAAGGGAGTAGGAAAAATTTTCCTACTCCTTTTTCATTTTTTAAAAAATTTTTTTAGATTCGACTAAAATTCGCCGCGAAAAGAGGGTGATTTTTCTCCTCTAGGTAATTTTTAATGTAACTTTATTAAAAAAAGTTAGTGGATTTCGGAAGGCATAATTTGCCTTCAGAGATTGTCGTATAAATGAATAGATTTTCGCGGCGAAAGGAAATATCTGGTAGACATTTACTTTTCTTAAAAACTATGATATAATATATATAGAAAGTTAAGAGAGAAAGATAAATAGAAAGGACTAAATTATGAACGCTATTGCTTTTAGAAGAGTTAAAGAATATTACCCGGCTATTCCAGGTGATAATGTACATATTTTAAGCGAAAAGGATTTTGTTGATTGCGTTTATCCAAACCCTGACACTCTTAGTTATGAGCCATGCTATGAACGTCATTACTTCATAGATGGTGAAGACCGCGGAGAGGAAGCTCAGATTCGATTTGCAAACTGGAGCGATATGACCTGTGTTCTTACTTCAGAGAACATAGATGAGCATATTGCTAACTTTGAGGAGAAAATAGGATTTATTAGAGAAACACTTGAAAAGGATAATTTCCCTAGTACAGTTATAGTTTTTTGGGATAGACCGGAATATTGGGAAGAAGAACTGGAACATTTCACAATGATAGTTGATACTCTTAGAGAGATTAAGGAGGCAATGTAATGGGAATACCTAAATACACTTATATGGCTAGTCTGAGGGGTGGTCATGAAAAATCTTTTGATATCTTTTATGCAGCCTTAGACTATGTGCTTTCTATAAGCACAACCGATTTTGTTGTGGACTATCTAAACGATTATTTAGGAGAAGGCTTTTTTACTCGCAATATGGTTAATGCCGCGCTTGAAACAAAAGAAACATACCTTCTTCTTGAAGGTTGTTTAGATTATCTTGTATGGCGTTTTTGCATGGATAAATTTAAGCCTATTACTGAAAATATGTGGTACTTGGGTCATGGTTGGAGATTAGTAAAGAAGGTACAGTATGAATGAGATAAAGAGATTAAAGGCCTGGTATAAGAAAAGAATAGAAAATTGGGATGATACTGTCATGGGAATTGGTTTAATTGGTATGATTCTTTATATTTTCGCCGCGATAGTTAGTGTTATTGCATGGCAAAGTTCAATAGCCATATTATTTGCGGCTGGTATGGTGACGTGTCCACTTGGTGCTAATTTTTTAGTTCATGAACATGAGATTGAGCGTAATGACGAAAATCTTAGAATCTTCCTCAAAAAGGTTGATAAGTGTTGTAGAATAGCAACAATTCCGGACTATAAAATAGAAATTGCTTCTCACAACTACCAATCAATTCCTTATGATATGTTAATGAAAGCTTTAGAAGATTATGGCTTTTGCGTAAAGAATCCTTCTTGGGAACCTTTTACACTAAAAGATTATGATAAAGGTTCAATGCTTTATCTTTATTTAGTACGTACTCGTAATATTTAATAAAAGGAGAGATTAATATGCCAGTAATATGTGCAAGTATTCCTAAGACCGAATGGGATTTTACTCAGGGAGATTCCGGCGCGATTGATGTTTTCATTAATGACATCAGTGACATAGATTTTGACCCGTATACTATATTGGGTGAAATGCCCAAGAGCCGCGAAAACTGTTATGATTTTGATATAGAAGGTAGTCCAGAGGGTCGATTCTTCAGTGCTTGGGTTTACATAGACTTCGATGATTTGGTTACAGATAATGGTTTGATTACAGATAATATCGTTAGTGTTTTTGAAAGATGCTTTAATGATTTTGCGACGGATGCTGACCCGGCTATTAATTTATACGTAAGGAGGAAGTAATCATGGCAAGCTACACAATATATGAAAATAACCTAAGAGGTAGTTATGAAAAAGCCGGCACTTATGATAACTGGTATGCGGTAGTTGATGATTTTTTAAGACATGGCGTTGTTCTTGAAGATGCATATAAAGAGGTTATAATAGATGAAGGCTATGAACAGTATCCCGGAAATAAAATTTTTAACATAAGCGAAGCTGAATATTACTTTGCTAAGTTCTGTGAGATAGTTCTTCGTAAGTTAGGAGAAACAGGCAGATTTGAAATGTCTGGATTTTACATTGAAGTAGAAGATGACTGCCACAGAATTTCTATAAGAGCCGACCATGTAGAAATTATTAGTCCCGATAAACTAGAAATATCTTATCCTTGCGATGTAGTTGTTTCCCCAGCATACAGTTTACAAGAACCATCCTATGCCTTAGGACATGATATGCCGGCTAATCTTGCAAATTTTAATTTCTATGGCGAAGTTTATTTGACAGAATCTCAGTTGAAAGAATATACAGAAAATAACTTTACAAATGAAAAAATGTTTAAGGACATATTTAATAAGTATGGTTGTGCGTTTAGTGTTAAATTTGAGGGGGATGAAGATTAATGAGGAAATATAAAATAATTCAAGAAGTCAGTGGCGGGGAAAACCGTGTTGTGGAGGGTAATATAGAAGAATGTGAACTTGAATCTTACATTCGTAAATATATTCGGTTAGATTATTTGGTACAATGGTATGAGTACAAACATGATGTTGACTTGAAATACAGTAATCTTACAATGATAGACCTTGATAATTTTGTTCATGAACTTCGGGACAGTCTAGTTGAGGCTGAGTGTAATATCATGGTTTATCTTAGTGCTAATCTTTTCATAACAAGCTATGAACAAAACGTTAGATTGTTTGTTTCTCTTTTTGATTATGGTAAGTTGGCGCCGGTCTGTGCTAAGCCAGATGGTGAACATAAGTTAATTATTTTAGACAATGGAGTTGTTCACAGCGATACTACTGATAAACCAATAGGTACAATAAATTATGATGTGGGCGTAGACGATTTTGACTTTAGTAGTTTTAAGTTCTGCTGCGAAGTTGTAATAGATACCGCTAAGTATCTTAATTGTCTTGCTAGTGCAACATCACTGGCAGATATGATATTAAAATTTTTTAATGGTAAAACTCCATTTGACATTGAATTTGCAGAAAAAGAAAAGCAGTAATAATTTCGCGGCGAAAGGTTTACTGGAAATATCTGGTAGGCCTTTACTTTTGTTTAAAAGTATGTTATAATATATATAGAAAGTTAAGAGAAAAGAAAAAATAAGAGAGGACTAAAAATTATGAGCACAAAATGTTTAATTGGCTATGCCTTTGGAAATACAGTTTACTACGCTTGTTGCCTCCACAATGGTTATCCGGGCAATATGGTTCCTATCCTAAGACACATCATTGATGGCGACTTTCTTATGGAAAGAATTATCAATGAACGAGTATTTGGCTTCTTAACCACAGACTGTCAGCCACACACAACTCACGATTGTGAGCCATTATGGGACAAGAGAAAAGAAGAGCAGAAATGTTCTTTAGAAGACTTCGTTAGTGGCGATACATTTAAGGACTATGATTTTCGCTATCTTTTTGATGGTGCTGAATGGAAATGTTATGGAGAGGGCCTTGGTTCTCAGGACGATCGGTATTGTTCTTCTGATTTTATCGACATGAAAAATCCTTCTGAAGATGGTGGCTGTTGGTTTCATAAAGAGTCAACAACAGACCGCCGCGAATTCCTCGTAAGACGGTCAGGTGGTCATTTAGACGAAGGTCTTTGTGTTAACACCATTATGACAGCAAATGAACTTATTGACTATGTTGATATGGATGATATTCACGACGAGTCCTATGAAATCTATGAAATTACAGAATACGGTACAATGAGAGAAATCTTCTATCGTGGCTGGAAGCCGGGATGTGTTATTGAATTTGTTGATGACTATTATCAGGTTGTACTTCGCGGCTATGGTACCGACCACTAAGAAAGGATCAAACAACAATGCTTGATATAGTAAAAACGAAATTTGTTATTGATATTCATGACCTTATTGATGCAATGGGAGAAATTGAGGGGGTAGAATCCCATAAAATTTTCCGTGTGTTCCAAGATATGCACTGTTATGGCGGCAGCAACGAGTCTTATCTTGAAATTGATGATGGTTGGGTGGCTGATTGTTTATATGAGTCGGCTGCTGAGTGTTTAGGCAAAGATTATGAAGATATTTCAGATGAAGAGTTGCTTACTTATTCAAAGCCGGACACTCCATATGATAGGGTAAGACACAGACTGTTTGAAATGATGGTTAAAGAAGAAATTCCAAAGGAGTTCGTTGTTCACCTTTGGTGGTAAGGAGTGGTTAGTATGATAGGAATTGCTATTGCTTATTGGCTGATTATAAATACAATTGGTGTATCTGCGATTGTGGCTTCGATGTGTAGACCGAATGAAAAACCAGTAAACAAAACTGATGAAAAAACAAAGATTGAAACAAAAGAAGATAAATATCCGTCAGATTATTTTGAAAGCCTTAAAGAGTCAAAAGAGCAAGAATACATGGAAAAACTTTTAGATAAAATTAACAGTGCATACAAATCGGCTGATGGTGTGGCAAATAATTTTGTTCTTTCTTCTGGTGCTTATAAGAAAGTTACATACAAAACATTACATGACACTTTTGTTTTGAAATATGGTTTTTGCATGACTACTGCTTCTGGCAAAGATTTTACACATACTGATTATCTCAATGAATATCCATTATATCTTTTTCAAGATAGATAGTTAATCCATTATCGCGGCGTAAGAATTAAAGAACTTTGAGTAAGGAGAATTGATAATATGATAGGATATATGTTTTACACTTACAAACTTTCAACACATGGAGAAGAAACTGACAACTGGATATGTAATTTTTCTTTAGAAACTCTTGAAGAAGCATTAACAAATGCAATTACAGAAGAAGACATAAAAGATTTTTTAAGGAACGATAATATAGACACAACTTTTGGTCGTTTTAACAACTATGATATTTATTGCTCTTTAAAGAAAAATGGTCTTTCTGTAGATGAAACTTCTATAAAAAAGAAAATAGTATCACGATTATTAGCCGATGTTGATGATGCGGTAGATGATTGTGAAGACATCATAACTTTCCATAATGTAACACTTAAACGTTTAAAGTCAGGCTTCTATATTTTTGATGGTTCTACAAACAACGTTTACTATTGTAAAACTAAATACTTTTCTCCTAGTACGGCTGAGTTTTTAGTAAAGAAACATATTATGCCCCATGTTTCTCAGGACGATATAGAGAGAATGGCGAAGGAAACTTTGGGCAGATTTAGTTCTGAAGAACTTTTTGAAAAGTTTAAAAATGGAGAACAGATAAACGAAGAAACTATGGCGGCAGAGAAAGTTATAGACCAGTTACGCAGTTGGGAAAAAGTTAAATATAAAGACTGGACAATTGTGTATGTATCGCCAGCAAAGGAGGAAAAATAATGGAAGCAGAAAATAAAGTATGGGTAGTAAGTGGAGAAGAATGGTATGATGAAGAGTACAAACGTATTGTCATTGCCGTTTGTCCTACTAAAGAAGATGCTGAAAATGTTAAATTTCGAGTTGAACTTGAAAGGGACTTTGATGAAATATGGATAGAAAATTTTTATGTAAAAACCCATGATAAAGCATCTACCGCTTATATAGGCCGTTTTCGATTAGAGATTTCCCTTTTTGGTGAGAATCATTATGTTTTACGTGGGATAACATTTATAGACCAGAAGCAAATTGCTATGTCTGCCACTTTCAAGGAAAAATTTGAATTTTCCATGAACCACATAATTAAAACTGATGGCCCGGAAACCTATGTAATAATGGGAGAATTTAATTCTATAGAAAAAGTTCCTACC
Source organism: Eubacterium sp. (assembly GCA_017965495.1). Classification (GTDB taxonomy): domain Bacteria; phylum Bacillota; class Clostridia; order Lachnospirales; family Lachnospiraceae; genus Eubacterium_G. Next base: position 173,913 of record JAGCPW010000095.1, read on the forward strand.
GAGGGTGATGCAGCAAGACAGTGGCTTGTTCAGAAGGTTAATGAAAAAGGCCTTATCACACTAGAAAGTTCCGGATTTTAATTTCGCCGCGAAATTTTTCTATAATTTTTAATTTTCTTTTTCTTTTTTATTATTTCTCTTAGCAGATTTGACCGAATTTCGGACAGAATCCGCCGGAACACAGGCAGTTTTAGCCGAAATCCGGCGGATTTTGTCCAACTTAAAACATTTTTTGTCCGCGGTCAAAATTGTCCGCGGCGGATTCTGTCCAAGTTCTTACAAAATTTGTCCTTTTTCTTTGACAACTTTGTCCACATTTCTACATTATAAAAGAGGAGCGGCGGATTTTGTCCAAACTTCTACAAAGATTGTCCATATTCATGGACAAAAATGACAGGTGGTGAAATTATGAGCTTTCCAAACCAAAGCTATTATCACATAGCAAAAGTAATATCTAAAGATAAAGGAGATGTTTATTTTATGGTAAGATGGGCAGATGTATTAAAAGCATCGAAAGAATTAACAGCAAATGGCATGAAGTTATATTTATATTTAGCCAAAAATCAAGATGGCTACAATTTCTATTTTAGTTCTGCGGATTTTTGTAGAACCTATGATATTTCTGATAGAACCTTTAGAAGAGCAAGAGAAGAACTTATGGAGAAGGGCTATCTATTAGAAAAAGAAAAAAATAATGTATATTTCAATGCAGGCGGTGGTCTTGGAGATTCAGAGGAGGCCATTAAAGAAAAAATATTAAAAATAGGAGAAACCTTAAAAGCCGCAAACATAGACCTTTTTGAGGAGTATCGTAGTGCACTTAAGGAGGCCAATCTTGTTGCTTTAAAGGACGATGAAAAGGCCTATAAGATAAAGGCTAAAGAAATTATTAATATAGGAGAAGATTTTATAAAGGCTTGTACAAAGGCAGAAATTGAAAACCTTATTTAATTTCGCGGCGAAAGGTCTACTGGAAATATCTGGTAGGCCTTTACTTTTCTTAAAAACTATGTTATAATATATATAGAAAGTTAAGAGAGAGATAAAAATTAAGAAAGGACGAATGAATATGAAAAACTACAGACCAAAATCATGGAGTGCACAGGCTCGCGAAATGTGCGACAGACAGATTGAATACATCAACTACGGACACTGTTTCATTGAAGACTCAATGAGAATGTTCAGAAACTCTTATCGTCACCCACTCATTGTTGGTAGAGCAGCAAAGAGATTTGGTAGAATGTTAAGAGCCGGCAAAATCAAGGAAAACAAGGAAGCATACATCAGACAGTATCCACTCGATGCAAAGGAGAGAGGTTTAGTATGACAAACATAGGAAACGACAAATACCTACATCTCATAACTCGCCGCGATTATCTTGATGTTATATCTGATAAGGTTTCTCCGGATTTCGCGGCGGAAATTGAGGAAATGCTCAATGAAGCAGACCTCACAAAAGAAGCGATGATAGAGGAAATTGATTCAGACGCTAAGTTCTACGAAATGGAAAACGAAGAAATGCGCAACACAATCGACGATGCAAACTCAATGATTCAGCAGTTCCTTTATCCTATAGAAAAAGGCAAGAATCTCAATCGTCAAAAGACAATTCAGTTTCTTAATGACTTACTTAAATTAATCGACATAAACAACTGGAAATAAGGAGGGGTACATATGTATCTTGTACAGAAAATTTCAACATTCGAAGGCTTAGAAATTATTAATCCGCAGATTTATTCACAGTATAAGGATGCTTACCGTGATATTCTTAGCAGACTGGGCGAAATCTTTATGGATGCGTACTTAGACTCTGATAAGGGCGAGAGGGGTTGTTTCAGAGATATAAGAACTGGCTTTGAAATATTCCCTAACTTCTATATAGAAGATAAGGGGGGCAAAGAGGTAGATAGTTTTCCGGAAAGTGCAGAACAGTTCAAGAATCGCGGCGAAGATATTACTATCTATGTGGGTAGCGGCAGTGATGAATTTATTTCTATTAGAACAATTGGGAGGGTTGACTAATGTATAAAGTAATAGACAAAAGAGATGACACATTTTCTTTCTACAATGACCTTAGAGATTTTGTAGAGGAAAATATGTCTATGGAAGATGTTATTGATATGCTTGATGACATCTATGAACCAATAGACATACCGATTGTTGGTAAGATGCATATATCCACTATCGTTAAAAACTTGGCTTCTGAAGATGACCTTGATATGCTCTTAAACGATGAAATTGATTTTCGCACGGACGACCTTATTTACGAAGTTGAGCATTATGGTTCATGTGATTGGGGCAACTATGAAATTGTAGAAGTTGAGGAGGAAGACAACTATGCAGAAGTATAAAATATATGAGGAAACTGCCGGTGGTGCTTTTAAATTTGAAAGGGGAACTAAGTCAACTATTGATGAAGCTATAGATTTTGTCGTTAATGAAAACAAATATGCCATCATGTATGATAAAATGGATGAAGCTATGTTTGACATTGAAATTAATGATAAAATGGTTAAAGCAGCAGATACCGAAAAGAATCAAGCAGTTATAAATGGTTGGCTTAAAGAAAAGAAGACCGAACTCCTTGAAAAAGTTAATAGTCTGTGTATGAAAAATTTTGTTTTTAATTGTGGCAATCACTGGACAATAACAGCAACTGAAGAATATTACCTCTATCAGAATGGTAAACTTGGAATGTCTGGTCCATTTGATGAATTATTTAGATACATTCATGACTATTGTCCTTACGAAAGTGCGGCAAGAGAGTTTCTTAACATTCACGTTGATGGTATGCTTGACTTTTTATGGGGAGAGATAGGCAACCTCCTTATCCCTGACGACGATTGCCCAACTGATTTTTCTGCCAATATCTTTAATTATATTAGAAATAAACTTAAATACATAGTTGATGGCAATGGTTCAGCAATTTTTGCGGGCGTGGTTATTAGTGCTGAACCAGTTGAAAATCTGTTTGAACGCTAATGGAAATATCTGGTAGACATTGACTTTTATCTTAACTTGTGATATAATATATATAGAAAGTTAAGAAAGGAATTGATAAAAATGACAGAAGAAAGAGTATTTATTTTTAGAGATTTAGATAACAAGAAAGATTACAAACTTTCATATCGGGCCATGATTGCCATGGTTTTCGCGGCGGAACAGTTTGATATTTGGTACAGAAATTCAGAAATGGTTAATGGTCATAGAGTTGACCGTTTTATGAAAGTAAAAGGTGAAGTTGTCGAAATGTACGACATAAATGAAAATCTGCTTTCTTCATCCCATGTCTAAGGAGGACCACAAATGAAAGAATTTAAAATAACCCTTACAACCCAGTCAAAAGCCGGCTTTTCCGATAACTACAAGCCGGACATTACAAAGACCTACTTCATGGGCGGCAACACGCTCCTCAACATCGAAGCTGCAAAACGCAATTTCGCTTTGGAATTTGGAGTTGACGCATCAAAGGTTGAAGTAGTTGATGTGTGGGAAGTAAATGAAACCGAAAATGATTAAGGAGGACTTAAATATGTACGTTGTAGAATTTTTAATTGATGAAACCCCAGCAAAATTATTCAATACATTTGATGAAGCAAAGGATGCGGCAATTGCCTATCTTGATGAATATGGATTTGACGTAGATGCCTTTGATATGCTGGATGAAAGTGCTGATGACCCAATGTTCGAAGGCTTTGCGGTTGAAGATGTTGTTCTTTGTTTCTATGCAGAACTTGCATAAGGAGGCTATCACATGAAACTCGAACGTTATTTTTATCACAGACTTTGCGGCAAACAGTCCCAGCCAGTTTTGTATGGAAAACGAGTTGATGAGTTCCCATCAATTGTAGACGCAAGAAACTTCATTTACGACACCTACAAAACAAATTACTACATTGACGAAACAGACCCGATGGCAATTTCAGTTACCTCATGTGACGGCATTGCGGGCATTAGATGTTTCTTAATTATCTGAGGTGAGTTGAGTGGCACTATTCCCAAATCAGAAAACAATCCAAATTCGCCGCACTCTTCCTCACGAAAACTTCATGGTTATAGATAGAACAAACTGGATTATCGCGGCGAAAAGATTAACTTATTCCGCTTTTAAACTATGGATGTTTTTGTGTTCCTATGGAACAAGAGATATGGCGATAGGCCCGGCATACATCAAACAATGCATTGGTATTTCGGAATCCAGTTACCGAGATGCTATGAAAGAACTTGAAAAATACGAATATATCACCCAAGTTCAAAAGAGTACTTACCTCTTTAATGAATTTGGCAGACCAATGGAGGAAGACGAATGATAGAACTTACAGAAAAGGATAGACTTGAAGAACAGGAAGACTACAATGCTCTCAATGAAAAGCAGAAACAGTTTTTCGATATGGCAATGAGTGGCAAGAATATGTTCATTACCGGTCCAGCCGGCACTGGCAAAACGTTTCTTGTTAATCGCATAATCAAAGCATTTGAGCGTCGCGGCAAAACCAGTATAGTTTGTGCAACTACTGGTGTTGCGGCAAGAAGTATAGGGGGGTTCACTCTCCATCACCAGTTCCACCTTTCCGTAACTGATGGCACAGCAACTAAGGACAATGATTGGTTAAAGGATGCCGACAGTCTTATCATTGATGAAGCCTCCATGATGGATTATCTTATCTTCAACACAATCGGCAACGAAATTAAGGAGTTCAATCCAAATTGTCAGATTATTCTTATCGGTGATTTCTTCCAGTTACCGCCTGTCGTAACCGATGAAACAGTTAAGATTGCTGACCATCGCGGCTATTCAGACCAGATTGACCGTAGCCAGTATCATTGCTTCCACTCACACATTTGGAGAGATTTTAATTTCCAGACCTGTATTCTCACACAGGCAATGCGGCAGGACGACCAGGCATTTAGTACAGCATTATTTAATCTGAGCCGCAATACTCTTACAAACAATGACCTTGCTTATCTTTCACAGTCACAGAAGAACGCTCCAATGAAAGGTGCTATAATCCTTGCTTGTACTAACAAGGTTGTAAACGCCATTAACTCTCAGGAGCTTGATAAGATAGATTCGCCGGAAAAAATCTACAAAGCACTTTATTGGGGCGAGTATGACAAGGAAATTCCAAAGGTGCTTAAACTGAAAATCGGCGCGAGAGTTATGTTAACAATTAACAATCCAACAGATGGTTACTGTAATGGTGACATGGGTAATATCACAGAAATGAATATTACGGGGGTTAGAGTTAAGTTAGATAGCGGCGAAACAGTAGATGTTCCGCAGTACGACTTTAAGACACAGATTTTTGAAGACGGCGAAACCTCAACAATCGGGGGTATCAAGCAGTTACCACTTAAACTCGCTTGGGCAATCACAGTACATAAGTCCCAGGGTCAGACATTTGATAAGGTAAATTTCCTTTATGACAAAGGCTTCTTCGATGGCGCGAATGAGAACCGTACACTTCTTTACGTTGGTTTAAGCCGCGCAAGAAAAATCGAAAATCTTTACCTTAGAATTAAAGGTAATCTTCCACGCTTCAATAATGAAGCAATAGTAGATTTCTACAACGGCAAGTATAAGACCTATACAAGTCGTTTTGACAATATGATAGGTTTCTAAAATCGCGGCTGGGTGTTAGCACCTGGCCGTTTTTGTGTTATGGGGGTAGGGTGGTAGGTTTCGCGGCAAGATTTTTAAGACTTAATTCCGCGGCGAAATAACAGAGAAAGTAAAATAGCACATCCTTTAATACTATGAGCGAAGCGAATAGTATTAAAGGGGAGGCAGCGTGCGAGCGCGTAGCGCGAGTTAGCTGTATATATTATATATATTATGCGGGTTAACTTTTCTGAGTAAAGATGTAAGGGGTAGGGGTAATAATATATATAATATAGTGCGAGTTAATTTTAGTAGGAGGGGTAGTAGTAATATATTAATATAGTGGAGTTTAACTTAGTAGTAGTAGTAAAATGATAGGGGAGAGGGGGTAGTAATATTATAATTATATTATATAGTGGAGTTTAACTTTAACTATGGTAATCGCGGCGAAAGGAGGAGGGAGATAGTAAACAGCGAAGCTGGAGGAGAGGGGTAAAATATAAATATATTATATTATATAGTGGAGTTTAACTTTAACGG
>JAGCPW010000096.1 GCA_017965495.1 Eubacterium sp.
GAGTAGCAATTGCTGGGGCTTTGGCGATGGACCCTGACGTTTTGATTTTGGATGAGCCAACATCGGGCTTAGATCCAAAGGGCAGAAATATGATTATGGAGCAGATTAGAAAGCTTCACGAGGAAAAGGGTGTTAGCATCGTTTGGGTTTCTCACAATATGGAGCAAGTTGCTTTGCATGCGAAGCGAATTATTGTGATGAACGACGGCAAAGTAGCAATGGATGATACTACTAGAAATATTTTTGCAAGAGGCGATGAACTAGAGAAGATGGGACTTAAAGTTCCACAAGTAACAAGTGTTATGCACGAGTTAAAGAGTGCAGGACTGGATGTAGATACATCGGTCTTAAATGTAGAAGAAGCAAAAGATAACTTACTTAAAGTTTTGAAATAGAGGAGAATAAAATGTCTGAGTTTACGATAGGTCAATACTATCCTGAAAACTCAATAATTCACAGACTAGACCCAAGAGTCAAATTATTTGGCACTTTGGTTTTCATTGTGATGCTATTTGTCGTAAATAACTTTATTGGATTTGGACTAATGGCATTATATTTGTTTGTGGTTGTAAAGATGTCTAAGATTCCATTTAGAAAAGTAATAAAGGGCGTAAGAGGAATTATAATCATTTTGATTGTATCAGCGCTTCTTAATATGTTTTTTACACCAGGCAAAACTGCATTTAGTTGGTGGATCTTTAGTATCACTTACGAGGGATTAGTTAGAAGTGCATTTCTAATTGTAAGATTAGTGCTACTAGTTCTTTCAACATCCATTATGACACTTACTACCAAGCCAAACGATTTGTCGGATGGTTTAGAAAAATCTCTAGGTTTCTTAAAAGTAATAAGAGTGCCTGTTCATGAGATTGCAATGATTATGTCTTTAGCACTTAGGTTTATTCCAACTCTTATGGAAGAGACTGAAAGAATAAAGAAAGCTCAGATGGCAAGAGGAGCAGACTTTGAGACAGGCAATATGTTTAGAAGAGCAAAAAGTTTGATCCCAATTCTAATTCCGCTTTTTGTCTCATCCATAAAAAGAGCAGTCAATCTTGCGCAGGCTATGGAGGCAAGATGCTATAACGGCGGAAATAGAACAAAACTTAATCCGCTTAAGTATAAGAGAAGAGATGCTATGACATATATCTTTTGCGGAGTGATTATTGCAAGTGTGATAGTGGTTAATGTTTTGGCGGTGAAGTTTTTAGGAAATACATTTGTTGTTTTTTAGAGGTTAGATATGAAGAGAGTAAGATTAAAAGTGGCATACGATGGTACAAATTATTGCGGCTGGCAAGTGCAGCCTAATGAAGTGACAATAGAGGGCGTTTTAAACGAGACTTTGTCGGAGCTTCTTGATGAGGAGATAGAAGTGGTGGGCGCAAGTCGTACTGATTCAGGTGTGCATGCAGATGGGAATTACTGCATCTTTGACACGGAAACTCATATTCCAGCAGAAAAGATTGCTTATGCTATGAACCAAAGATTGCCGGAGGATATTTCTATTGTAAAGTCAGAAGAAGTGGACGAAGATTGGCATCCAAGATACCAAAACAGTATGAAGACTTATCAGTACACAATAATAAACCGTGAGATGCCAGATCCGGTTAGAAGACTTTATACTTATTTCACATATTCCAAGCTAGATGTTGATAAAATGAAAGAAGCTGCTAAGTATTTAGAGGGCGAACATGACTTTGAGGCGTTTTGTAGTACTGGTTCACAGGTAGATAACACTGTAAGGACTATAAAATCGCTAGAAGTCACACAAAATGGCGACGAAATAGCCATAATCGCCAAAGGAAACGGCTTTTTGTACAATATGGTGCGAATAATAGCAGGAACACTATTAGAAGTGGGAGAGGGCAAATTAGAGCCTTCAGATATGGAAGATATTATCGCTTCTAAGGACAGAGGAAGGGCTGGCAAAACAGCTGTGGCAAGAGGGTTAAGATTAGTGGAAATTAAGTACGAAAACGAATAATTTTAAGCCCTAAAATATGCCAAAAACCGTTTGACATAGGGGTTTTATTATTATATAATCTAACTCTGTGGCGTGTAATATAAGTCTAAGCCATAGCCCCGGTAAGGACTAATAAACACGGCAGATTTGCAGGCGTTTCGGACATTTCGCTTGCACGTAAAGTTTGAAAATTAAATCAGGAGGAATACCAATGAAAACATACATGGCTAATCCAACAGATATTGAAAGAAAATGGTATGTAGTGGATGCTACAGGATATACATTGGGACGTTTGTCATCTGAAATAGCTAAGGTATTAAGAGGTAAGAATAAACCAACATTTACACCTCACGTTGATACTGGTGACTATGTAATCGTTACAAACGCAGACCAAATCAAAGTAACAGGAAAGAAGTTAGATCAGAAGATCTATTACCATCATTCTGAGTATGTTGGAGGAATGAAAGAAACAGATCTTAAGACTATGCTTGAAAAGAAACCTGAAAAGGTTATTGAACTCGCAGTTAAAGGCATGCTTCCAAAGGGACCTTTAGGAAGAAAGATGTACAAGAAGTTATTCGTGTACGCTGGTGCTGAACACCCACATGCTGCACAGCAGCCTGAGGAATTAAAGTTTTAATAACTGAGAGGAGGAAATAACATGGCAAAAGATACATACTACGGTACAGGTAGAAGAAAAAGTAGTGTCGCTAGAGTTTACCTCTCAGCAGGCACAGGTAGAATCACAATCAATAAAAGAGATATAGATGATTTCTTTGGTCTTGAGACATTGAAAGTTATCGTAAGACAGCCACTAGAAGCTATCGATCAAGCTGATAAGTTTGATGCAGACATCACTGTAAAGGGTGGCGGAACTACTGGTCAGGCTGGTGCCATCAGACATGGTATCGCTAGAGCATTAGTTGAGGCTGATTCAGAAAACAGAAAAGTCTTAAAGAAAGCTGGATTCTTGACAAGAGATTCAAGAATGAAAGAGCGTAAGAAATACGGTCTTAAAGGCGCTAGACGTGCACCACAGTTTTCAAAGAGATAATATTAAAAAAAGGAGATGTTGTTATTACATCTCCTTTTTTATTGTTTAAATAGCCGCTGGATAAATTTTGCCTTTAGGTTCTGGAATATCTCTTCCCAGTTCTTTAGCTGTCTCAATCCATTCCTCAATAATCACTTCACTATTTTGAACAGCTTCTTCAATAGTAGTACCGTCTGCCATACAACCAGCAAGCTCAGGTACTTCAACTACAAATTTATTGTCATCGTTAGACCAATATATTATTCTTTCGTATTTATACATCTTTTCCCTCCATAAGATTCTTGATTAATAGATTTCTTATTTGCTTAACCTGGTATGGTTTAGCTTTGTTTCCATTTGGTTGAATGTTGATTATTTCAATCATATTAGGTTTTGTATAAATAAAATGATCCCCTTTTACTCTACAACTAAATCCTAACATTTTGAGTAATTTTTGTAAATCGGAAAACTTAATGTTCGCATCTTGTTTTCCACTCAACACCATTTCTAGTATTTTCGACTCATTTGACATTTGAATCCCCCTTTCGTCAAATAATATAGAATAATAAAATATCATAATGTTTATGTGATGTCAATCACCATTTATCGCTTAGATTACTGCAATAAAAAATGAGCCATTATAAAGAATATACGGACTCTTAAAAACACCCTTTTCTCATTATATGGTGGTAGAATAAACTCATATTCTTGGGACGTTAAATTTTACAATTACATAAAAGGCGAGACACTTAAAAAATATTTTTAAGGAGATTCGTATGA
>JAGCPW010000097.1 GCA_017965495.1 Eubacterium sp.
AAAAATTGCTACCACTGTTTTTGATAAAAAAGCTGATAGCAAAAATAAGACAAGTATCCTTGTAGCAAATCTACTTGATTACTACATGGAATACTACAAGTCTAAAGATATGAAATCTCATTTAAAAGAATATATCAACCGCTCTAACATAATTGGCAAAAACATCACTGTGAATAAAAGGAATATGAAAATGAGCGCTAGAGCGATTGACATTGATTCAAAATGTAGGTTGAAAATACAAGATGAAGAGGGGAAAGTATCTCTTCTATCTTATGGTGAAGTCTCTATAGACATCCAAGACTAATCAACTATATTTTTTCAAGATCAGTCTACAAATAAAAGAAATCAACCTACTCATAAATGGCACACTTTCTAACTGTTATAGTTTTTTCTTTGCCATTTAAATATTTAAACGTCTGAGAGACTTTCACATCTAATAAACCATCTTTATAATTAACACCCATTACTTTGACGGAGATTTTTCCGTCACTTTTTATGTTTGTACATATAGTATTTATAAAATGGGCAACCATTTCCTTGTTTGACGTGATATCAGTTTGACCATCTGCATGAGAAGCTTTTACAGTTTGTTTAACTGCGCCAGATACAGCTTTGTCTAACTCATCAGCTCTAGAGTTTCTGCTCTGCTCAGACAAAAGAGTCAAACTAATCAAAGTCACAATGACTGCAATTCCTATTATTGTTATAAATTGTTTCATCTAAATCCCCCTACTGCTTTTCAATTACTTTCCAGGAAACAATGTAATTCATAACATGATCTATTTTATGTCCGTTCATATTTATATTGTCTCTAAATGCATCCTTAAATTCTTCATCTAGCTCCACAGAATATAAATAATCATCCTCATTATTGAGAGATGCCATCAATTCACTCTTCTTCTCCCTGTTCCACTTAGACCTTGGATCAAGAGTGTTTACGAACTCTGAAGAAATAAATCTTACTTCTGTCTTATCGTAGTAATCTTCCATAATAGTTACTCTCATAGAACCAGAACATGTGACTGAACCTGCCTCGTTTGAAGATTCAAGATACAACTTGTAGGTGGCGGCCTTACTAGTATCAATATAGTTTTCTGCCTTTAAACTTGCCCCCTCCGCTACAGTCTTTCCTGAAGCGTTCACAATCTTTGTCACTCTAACCTCGTATGTGATAGGAAGATTCAAATCATTTTCCACTTCCACTTTCTTCGTGAGTTCCTTCGCCGTCAAAGTAATCTTTTGTCCCACCACATAATATCTATCCACTGTAGTCATCGTAAGAGAAGAAATCACTAATTCGTCCCAAATGGCATACAATGTAGTGTCTGAATTAATCAGTGTATCAACTCCTGGTTTCATTACTGATCCAGTGCCATCTGCCGACAAATTCCAATGCTTATTTATGTTCAAGACAAACCCAATGCGGCTAACAATATTATCACTAACCTTATACTTCTCACTCCAAAATGCAATTCCGTCCTTTGGGAGATTGGCTACTGAATCTAGTGAATTGCCATTATATTTAACATCGTATCTCTCGCTTATAATGATGTATCTAGAAGAATTAAGTGATGTATTTTTGTTTGATGGGCGGAGTATATATCCACCTTTTGCAGCAAACTTTTTAGTCACAGGATTGCCGTTTGCTTCCTCATCACCAGACCCTTCGTAGTACAACTCATCCTCGGCGGTAGCTACACCATAATTAACAACCACTAATATTGTTCCTTTAGTTTTAACTTCTGAATCAATATATGAAACCAGAACGTTTGATACCCTTATCTTTCCTGTAATATCTATGTGTTTTCCCTTCGGCAAATAAACCGTATTATTAGAATTTACATATCCCACAGTAGATAGTTCGAGCAATCCATTTTGATAAACACCCTCGCCTTTGTTGGCAGTATTACTTTCTATTACGCTGCTAGGCATCATCAGTTTTCCATTGCTAGCTATGGTGGTTCCACCACCAATATCGCTGTTGTTATTCTTTATATAGGATTCTGTCAGTTTAACAACAGTGTTTATATGTATACCTCCACCACCAGTGGTTGCTTTATTTCCCGACACTGTGGTTTTGGTAATAATTACTTCGTCGGTATTTTTTCCTTTGACGCCCTCGGAAAAACAAATGCCGCCACCATAGTTTCCAGCTGTGTTATTTGTAATGGTCATATTTGTAATACTTATTTTTGAGTAACGACCACTACTTGGTTTTCCGATCGATATTCCACCTCCAGAAACATCTGTCTTGTTTCCTGTTATGGTTCCTCCTTCAAAAGTACTTAAACCTCCGGATACATCTGTTCCGCCGTTACATCTAACTCCCCCACCACTGTTTTTGGCGTAGTTGCCAGAAACTGTAGGGCCACTTCCATTTTTGCCGAAGCTAAGAGAGCCCTCGTTTCCAACAAAAATTCCTCCGCCTGTTTTACCAGCAGTATTGTTGTAAATGCTTCCGCTCTCCACAATCACATTTCCTTCGGTGGAAAAGATTCCTCCACCTTCCTCGGCAGCCTGATTGCTATATATGGAACCGGCGTTTACGATAATGTTCGAAAAATCTTTTCCATATAAAGCTCCACCTTCAGTTCCTGATTTACAACCATGAATCTTGGCGCCACTATATACATTTATTGAACCGCTTATGCACTTTATAGCACCTCCATTGTTTCCTTCGCAGTTCGATATTTCTCCGTACACACTTGTGTTTCCATATGTCCTGATAGGCGCAGCCTCATTGCTTCTCATTGTATTTTTGGCATTCGTCAAAACACAATTAGCGCCAATAGTAAGTGAAGCACTTGAAGCCACATAAAAGAATTCATTGCACTGTCTACTGTCAGTAAAGTAATTCTTAGATCCGTTCAAAGTCAAGGTGTAAGAATTAGCTTTGTAACCCCACTCTATTTCTGTAGTTCCTTCTAGCTTTATGCACCTAAGCGGATTGGAAGAAGAATTAACTGTGGCGCTCATACTTTGAGAACGTCTTATGGTTTGGTTTCCACCGCTGGCATATATTCTAAATTTGCCAGTAGATACATTTATAGTTTCAGTAATAGCTGTAACATCTGTCACTGCTATATACTTCCAAGAGGAACTGCCCTTGGACAAAGCCTCTTTAAGTTCACTGCCTTTTGTCACTATATATGGACTGGCGGTTGTTCCACTTCCGGACAACGCTTTAACATCTTTTTTATAAACACACACTACAAAAAGTGCGAACATAAACATTATTAATATTTTTTTCATCTCGCATACCCCTCTATAACTGCTTGCTTCGCATAGTCAGTTCCAAACAAACTAAAAACTGGAAGACTGACATAGTAAGTAAGCGTTACATATTTGCTAGGCTGATCTTCGTACACTGTCACATCCTCTACACTCAGATCATAACCTTTACTCTCTGCATCACTTTTACACTCGCTTATTACTTGGTCATTATAGTTGCTATCCTCTATTCGATTTACCACTACATTGTAGTAGTCTCTCGCGTAGCAGTTTTGATTATTGCTGCTAATGATTGATGTAAACAGCACACACGCCAAAGTAATTGCTATCACTATCGAAAAAACTTCTATCGCTATCTTCATACTTTTCACCACCCATCATTATTTGCAGTTTATTCCACCACTACATTTACATACTTTGTGCATACCAAGTTGTTTGAACGCACAACACATTTCATTCTATAAATGTTTTTCTTCAAAACATCTACTCTGCCAAAGACTTTCAAATCATCTGTTATATCTTTGCCGGTGTAATCTTTGGCTTTTATATAATCTTCGAACACAAAATTTGTATCCTTATAATCTGCATATATTACATCGTCACTCTCTATGGTTGGATACTTATCCTTTGCACTTTGAGCAAACTCTTTGTTGGAAGGACTCAATTCTGTTTTGTAGCTGGGAGAAATATGTTTCCATTTCCCATTGCAAACAAGACATATCAAGCAGACCAACATAATTCCCACAACACCATATAGAATGGCTTCTCCATGCTCTCCTAACAATAAACTCATTTAATCCCCCTTCCTGTTATCCGAGTAACATTCCAATAGAACTTAAATCCATATTTCCCATCACTTGAATAACCAAAAACATTATTACAATTGTCATAATTGCAACTACTCCACTTACCAATGTTCCACCGTGTTCTAAAATAAATTGTTCCATACTCTTCTCCTTTCTAGCTCGTTACAACATTTAATATTTGATAAAACGCTGTCACCAAACATACAAAAATAATTCCAAACACTATACACTGTCCTAATTCCGAAGTTAATATTTTCATAATTTTCCTCCTTTTAGTTGATTGCGTTTCCAATTGATGTGGTAAACACCATAATCATCAAAACCATATCTATCATTATCTTTACTATTCCCACCACCATAGGCACAGTGGCAAGCATAGATGCCGCTCCTATTTGATCTTGGTTTTTCATTTCTTCTGCATGTCCAGCCAGTTTGTTATTCCTATCCAAAATGGAGTTTATCTGCTGGTCAGATTGTTCTTTTCCCAGTTCATTTATGGAGTAAAACATCTTCATCGAAGATTTAATCTCGTCCAAGTCAAACTCCTTTAGCAAGTTGTCATACGGCTCAATTCCAACTGGGTATTTTTCAAAATCCAAAAGGAGTTTTCTTATAGGTCTTTGCAGGATGAAAGGAGAATTTTCATAGGAGTTTTCAATGGCTGATTGCACAGTATCATTTTGTAAATTGATTGCCACTTCTCTTATCCAATCCGGAAAGTACTTAGACAATTCTTTTTCCATTCTTCTCTTCGCACTCTTGTATGAAAGCTTTTCACCCCAGCTAAGAGAATCGTAATTTTCATATCCTTTCTCCACTAAGTTGTAATATCTCATCACTTGATTATTGTTTAGCGTTTGCTCTTCTCTCAACCAATCGATATTCATTCTCTTAACTATGAGTAAGTATGAGCCCATCATCATAAGAAGCATTATGGTTGAAGCTATTTGGTAAACAATATTTGGAGTATAACTATATTCCGATGGCACTATGTATGCCATAAATCCACAAGTAATAACCGTTGAGAAAACTGAAATCAAAACATTTCGTTTTACACGTTCCACATTTTTAATAAACAGCAACGTTCTATCATTCCAGTCCTTAATATCCTTTAGCAATATATCTATATAGTCGTCATACTCTCCCCCGTGTTCTTCTATTTTTATCAAAAACTTATGAAGAGACTTAATTCTTTTGCACTTGTATTCCTTTTCCACTAGACCCAGTGCTTCTTCATAAATATTTTCAGATTCTTTAGTATCTATATTTACTATCACTTCCTCTAGCAATTCCTTAACTTCGTTCGACCCAATCTTTTGGGAATCCTGCAAAGCCAGTCTGATCTTTGGCTGCTTCTTAAATGAATAGATCATCTGCTCCATATACATAACAGCATCTTTGAAGCGCTCGAATAGTCTTTTTCTCTTTAGTTCTTCTCTTTGATAAAAATAATTAAATACAACACCTGCACACATACACAAAATTATGGAAATGATATTCAATCTGTATGCTAGGCAAATACCTAAAATAATCAATAATACTTTTGCTGAATCTTTAATCAGCCCTAAAACTTTTCTTTTCAAAATCTTTTCCCCCGCAAATGGTTTTAAAGTTGATTTTTGACAAACGGATTTCTAATTCCTGCCAGTTTGAATTTCCTTAATAAATCCTCCGGCAAATCCCTCGTCAAAATTTTTCCATCTTCATATATCATTACTTTTTCATTCTTTTCATTGTTTCTAGACAAGCACATTACTTGTGATATTCTTCGTGTAATCTTTTCTCCTTCTTTCACTACCGATTCCAATTGAACTACTAAGTTTATAAAGGAGTAAACATCATTCTCATTGATGGCTTGTCCCATATTTCGCAGTCGGTCAGGAGTCTTACTGGAATCATCTAGATGAAGTGTTGTGAGGCATGATACTCCTGCTGAAATATTCTCCAACAAATATTTAACTTCCTCTCCTCTAGCCTCTGCCAGCAAGACCCATGTTGGTAACTGTCTCTTACTAGCCTTCAAAGCATCTGAATAGCCAAAACTGTCGCTTATTTTAATCTCTACACAATCCTTTCCTGGATTAATGGCCGAATATCTTAATTCTAAATTGTCCTCTATTGTATATACTCGTTCATAAGGAGGTATATAATTGGTGAGGTATTTGACATACTCCGTTTTTCCTACTCCAGGCAATCCCCCTACGACTATAGTGCAATGCGCTTTAATCGCGTTTTCCATAAAAGTATCTATATCCTCACTACAGTAGTTATCGCTTATCATACTGTCCCTGTTGATACGCCTTACTGCTGGAGTCTTTCTGATACTGATGGATATACCAGTATTCGTTACCGAATCGTGCAGAATTGATATTCTTAAATTATCAGTTTCCGCCTCCAATAACGGATTATTGACATTGAATTGGACATTCATGAGGTTACTGATCTTTGTATAAAATTGCTGAATGAAACTCTCATCCAACAGAAAGCCATCTATTTTATATCTGCCCTTCTCTAGGTGGTTTACCCATAACCCCTGGCTCCAATTTATATCCGTAATATTGTCATCCAAAATATAATCTAATAGATTTCCAAATGCCCTATTAGGCAATGTAAGTTTTCTCATACTATCTTCTCCTGACCCTGCTTACTTCTTAGTGAATTTTTCCTGCTACAGTATCGTATGAAACTGAACCAGAGTAGCTATTTACAACGCCTTCTACTGCGTCAGCAATAATTGGGCCTACCACATAAGCTACACCAACTAGAAGTAAAATACATACGGCAATAAAAATTGTTTTGCCATGTTCTTGTAGAAAAACATCCATTGGAACAAATCCCCCTTTCCTCACTATTCCATAATCACAACATCTCTAAAGGTATCTTGAACAGAACGATTGCAACAATTTTGTATTTAATAATATGTAACATTTACTTAATATCACATCACTTATGCAATCCGTTGCTTTTATGGTAAGACGAATGATACCACTTTGATTTTTGAGTGTCAACAAAAAAATTAAAAAAAGTTCAACTTTTTTATCAAAGGTCACTCGCTCGTAAAAAAGTTGAATTTTGTTTATAAAATATGAGAATTATTGCGCTATTTTTTTATTTTTTGCAAATAAAAAACAGCGGCCTTTCGGTCGCTGTTTTAATATTATTAATTTATTATTTTACTCTGCTTCTACCTCACCAGTAATCAACCATGGACT
>JAGCPW010000013.1 GCA_017965495.1 Eubacterium sp.
GCCATCTCTCTTCCGCTTGCTGCACCTTCCATAAGTTTATCTATATCAGCACCACTAACTGCGATAGGAAGTAGACCTACTGCAGTAAGAACTGAGAATCTTCCACCTACATCATCAGGTACTACAAAACTCTCATAACCTTCAGCTGTAGCAAGACTCTTAAGTGCTCCCTTGTTGGCATCTGTAGTAGCATAAATTCTCTTTGCTGCTTCTTCTTTGCCATACTTCTTCTCAAGCATTTCTTTAAATACTCTAAATGCGATAGCTGGTTCTGTAGTAGTTCCAGACTTTGAAATGATGTTTACTGAGAAATCTCTATCTCCCACAACATCAATTAGCGCATTTAGATATGAAGAACTAATATTATTTCCAGCATAGTAAATTTCTGGAGTTTTTCTAATCTCTTTTGGAGCATTGTTATAGAAATCATGTCTTAAGAATTCGATAGCTGCTCTTGCTCCAAGGTAAGAGCCACCAATTCCAATAACGATAAGAACTTCAGAGTCGTTTTTGATTTTTTCTGCTGCTTCCTTAATTCTTGCAAACTCTTCCTTATCATAATCTATAGGCAAATCAATCCAACCAAGGAAATCATTTCCCTCGCCTGTCTTTTCTACCAATGTCTTTTTAGCTTCTTCTGCTTTAGGCATAATAGCCTTAATGTCTTCTTCTGACACATACTGTGCGGCCTTTGAATAATCAAATGTTACTTTACTCATTAGTTTTTCCTCCAAATAATAATCTATCTATAGAGATACAACCATCTCTTTTACTAAAAGCATTGAATGTTCTGCTGCTTTACTTACAAAATCATCGAAAGACATTCTAGCAGATCCGTCAGCCTTGTCTGAGATTGCTCTTAAAATTACAAAAGGTACATCATTTAGATAAGCAACATGTGCTATAGATGCTCCTTCCATCTCGCAACAATCTGCGTCAAATTCGTCTACCAAATAGTCCTTCACTTCTTTATCGCTAATGAACTGATCTCCCGTTGCGATAATTCCCTCAATTACTTTAACTCCAAGATTTAAGCGCTGTGCGCTTCTTGTAGCTTTTTCAATCAATCTATCATCCGCGTCAAAGAACTTTGTTCCGATGTTTGGTATTTCACCTGGATCACAATCATCCAAAGTTCCTGTATTAAAGTCATGCTGAATAGCTTTTCTTGAAATAACGATATCACAAATATCCATATCGTTATTTAGTGAACCTGCAACACCTGTGTTAATCAAATAGTCAATGTGGAAATCATCTACTAAAATCTGTGCGCAAATACTTGCATTTACTTTTCCTATTCCACATCTAACAACTACAGCATCTTTGCCGCAGAGCTCTCCTGAGTAAAACTGCATGCCAGCTTTATCTTCCACTTTTACATTTTTCATTATGTCCTTTAATCCTTGGACTTCGTCAAATCTTGCTCCAATTATTCCTATCATTTATAAAATACCTTCCTTTGCTTGTTCTAATCCCTCAGCTAACTGATCTGGACAAGATGTTCCTCTTGCCTGACAGTCTATGCCTTTCATTCTTGAAATGGCTTCATCAATATCCATTCCTTCTACTAGTGCCGCTACACCTTGTGTGTTTCCATGGCATCCACCCTCAAACTTTACGTTTTTCACTTTGTCGTCTATTATGTCAAATCTCACTGCTCTTGAGCATGTACCAGTATTTTCATGTCTAATACCTTCTTTTGTCATAACTAACCCCTTCCTTAATACTAATCATTTAGCATTGAGTCATAAATTTCTGCCACTTCATCTATATCGCCTTCGGCAATCAACTCGCCGTGTTCAAGTAATATGGCTTTATTACAAAGTCTCTTAACCTGCGCCAAGCTGTGTGATACAAATAGTACAGTAACTCCGTGGTCAAACATACCTTGCATTTTCTTCTCGCATTTCTTTCTAAACTTAGCATCACCTACAGATAGAACCTCATCCAAAATCAAAATCTCTGGCTCTACTACTGTGGCAATTGAAAAACCAAGTCTGGCTCTCATACCTGATGAGTAGTTCTTGATAGGAACATCAATAAAGTCTCCTAGTTCTGAGAACTCTAGTATTTCTTCATACTTAGACTCTAAAAACTCTCTTGAAAAGCCAAGCACTGAACCATATAGGAAAATGTTTTCTCTTCCTGTGTAGTTTGGATCAAATCCAGCGCCAAGTTCTATCATAGGAGCTATATGTCCATGTCTTGTAACTTTGCCTGTAGTTGGTTTGTAAACACCAGCAATAATTTTAAGAAGAGTAGATTTTCCTGCACCATTAAGTCCAAGGATTCCTAATCTATCTCCTTTGTTTAGTTCAAAATTAATATTCTTAAGAGCCCAAAATTCATTGAAGCGAATCTTTTCGCCCTTTATCTTCTTTATTAATAATTCTTTTAAGTTATCTACATTCTCTTTGCTTAAGTTGAAGAGAATGCTGACATCTTCCACTTTTAAAGCTGTTTTTGCCATAATTCCCTCCTAGATATGTAAGATAAATTTATCTTGGTTCTTCTTGAAAATCCAAATACCAAACGACAATGCTGCGATACTAAATACTGCTGAGTAGATAAGCATTGAAAGGTTTGAAATTCCGTAACTATATGATGTAAAGATAGAACCCTTCTCCATCAATGCGCAACGGAAGTTACTGATAATACAGTAAAGTGGATTCCATCTGATAAGTATTTTAGCTGCACCTATTCTATCTATATAGTAGAAAATAGCTGAGCAATACATTATTAGCATCAAAAGTACATCCCACAAATACTCTAAATCTCTAAAGAATACGCAGACTGTAGAAAGAACCAATCCTGCTGCTATACTCATTACAAATAGAATGATTAGTGGAATAATCACTTCGAAAACGTGCCATGTAAATGGTACTCCCAAAACTATGGATGTAGCCGCCAAAATAATCAACGACAACAAGAACAAGATGTAGTTATAAAGTACGCTTGATAGTGGGTATAAGTACTTAGGCACATATACTTTTTTAATCATAGCTTGGTTAGATCTAATAGATCTCATCGCAATCTTACTAGAGCTTGAAAAACAACTGTAAATCAAACGACCTGATAGGATATACACTGGATATAGCGCATCTCCTCTGCCTAGCAAGTTACCAAATACGAACCACAAAACTAGTGTAGTTAGTAGTGGTTCAAGTAGTGTCCAAACTAAACCTAAATATGATCTTCTGTATTTAAGCTTTATACCTTTTCTTACCAATTCATTAAGTAAGTAACGGTATCTCATAAAGCCGTCCCAATACTTCTTCATATTACCTCCAAAGCCAGCCTTTTTGACTAGCCTTTAAATTATAATGCAAAAATAACTAATGTCAACAAAATTTAGGGCCTTTTTGGTTTACATAAATATGTGTATTTTTAGGCCTTTTTATTCTCAAAAACAGTCTCTACTACTCGTTTAGATGCATTACCATCATCTATGCAGCAGAATCTGTCATAGAACTCTTTATATCTATCTTTATATTGTTCTTTTATCCTATCAATATTCTTAATAGCATCTACCACATCGTCGTTTGTAAGTAGTAATGGTCCAGGCAAATCCTCTTCCATATCTAAGTAGAAGCCTCTCAAAACATCTCTGTACTTATCAATGTCATATGTAAAGAACAATATAGGTCTCTCAAGGTTTGCATAGTCAAAGAATACTGACGAATAGTCTGTCATAAGTATATCTGAGACCAGGTAAAGATCTGTAATATCATCGTAATCACAGCCATTTATTGTGAAATCTCCATACTTTGAAAGGTCCATCTTCTCTACCACAAAGTAGTGAAGTCTTAAAAGTACTACATACTCATCACCAAATTCTTTTTGCAAACGATTTAAGTCTAAGTCCAAGTCAAATCCATACTGGCCCGCCTCAAAGAAATTATCATCTCTCCAAGTAGGCGCATATAGAATGACTTTTTTATCTTTAGGAATTCCAAGTTTCTCTTTGATCTTAGCTGCGTGTTCTTCTTTGTCTTGGGCGTAAAGTGGATCGTTAGCTGGATAGCCCGCCTCCAAAATCTTTTCTTTATCAAACAAGAAACAGCTTTGGAATTTCTCGGTGGAGAATGGATTATCAGATAGTAAGTAATCCCACTCTCTAGTCTGTCTGTAAACAATATTCTTATACTGTGGTGTAGCTGAATGCACATCGTCCATGTCAAACACCAGTCTCTTAAGTGGAGTTCCATGCCATGTAGAAAGAATGATAGTATCGTCTCTTTTTGGAACACTTAGAGGCTGCCTCATATTGATTACCCAGTATTTACTCCTATTCATATAGTAGAAATACCTAATTCCAAATCTTTTGCACTTCTTGTATTTGCCAGGAATCTTAACTCCTCTTCTGTCCACTACCCAGATGCATTTGTACTTTCCTGGGTAATGCTTTTGCAAATACTGATATATGTACTTAGGTTGGCCAGAGCAGTTTCTTCCCATGAAACTCTCAAACACAATCCAATCTTTTCTAAATTTCATTTTGCTGAAGATGTAAAGAGCAAAAGTCTTGTTGCGAATTCTTCTATTTATAATCATCTTCACAAGTTTTCTTCTTGCCAAAACTTTTAAACCTTGCTTATAAGCCTTGTCAAAATTGCCTTCGCCCATAACCTTAACAAGTTTCTTTTCGGCTCTAGTAAAGTCTTTTCTCTTTAGCGCTTTAAGGTCTACATCTTTTGCTCGCTTAGCTAACTCTTGGAAGAATTCTTTCTCCCATACATCTCCCCACTCTTCTTTTTTGTCGCGGAGCTTTCTAAGATATGGTTTTGTAATAAACTTCGCCAAAATCACATACATATGATTGCGAAGTCTCTTGTTATTTTCTGTAGCTTTAATCGCATTGTCGTATGCCACAAAGTAAAATGGCATAGTAGTTTCTTTTTCTATCTGGTTTAGGGATGGGTTGTTAAGTTTATCGTTGTGAGAACGCTTAACGTACATTCCCTTGTGGCTTGTCTTTATTTCTCTGGCATTATCAAGTAATCCCATTAACACTTTGGCGTCGGCAAAATACTTTTGTTCCTCGTTAAATGCAATGTCGTTGTCAGTAAATAAAGTTTTTCTATAGATTGCGCCAAGGACAGATTCTTTTTCTAGTTTCTTGAAATACTCAACTTTGTAATCGAATACATCTTCAAAATCTACTTCGATCACTTCGTCATCTTCATCTTCACCCTCTTCAGCCTGCGCCTCGTTAAAGGCTTTCTTTTGGAACCACGTAGTTTTGAACTCGCAGTATGCCATATCTGTCTCATCATTAAATAATTCCATCATACCTGATAGAGTCTCTGGCATTAGATAATCATCATTATCTACAAATGTAATAAAATCGCCAGAAGCTTTGGCCATGCCCAAGTTTCTAGCTGCCGATACTCCCTCTTTGTCTTCTAACTCAAAGACTTTTAGGTTGATGGAATCAGTGTATTCTTCTATTAATTTATCCAGGTTATCTTTTGTGTGATCTAAAACAAGTATAGTTTCTATGTCTTTGTAATCCTGCTCTGATATACTCTCAAGGCAGTCTGTCAGATAACCCGTATTTGTTTTATGTGTAACAATAATGCTTAGCATAAATCCTCCTGACTTAAACCTATTTTGAGTTTAAGTCATCTTTAATCTGTGTAGTTGAAATTCCCTCTGTCCTAGGTAGGTATACAACCTCACAGTAATCTTTTAGGAAGTCAAACTTGCCTTCCCAATCATCGCCCATTACAAAAACATCTATGTCGTTTTCTTGAACGTCAGTAACTTTTTGTTCCCAATTGTTCTCAGGAATTACCTCGTCCACATATTTTATGGCTTCAAGCACCATTTTTCTCTCTTCATATGTAAAATAGCACTTTTTCTGCTTCATATTCCAGTTAAACTCATCAGTAGAAAGAACAACTACCAAGTAGTCACCCAATTCTTTGGCTCTTCTAAGCAAATTTATATGCCCATAGTGAAGCATATCAAAAGTTCCGTATGTAATTACTTTTTTCATAACTAATAGAACAATGCCTTTTTGCACTAAAAATAAAAAGGCATTATCTCCTTTCATAGCCTTGTAATATTATAACTTATACATAGAGTTTAATCAATAAATATGGGGCTTTGGGGCGAACATATTTTTGGCAAAGACGGGTTAATAAGTGGAAAAATTTCTTATATGTGTTAAAATAGCACCTGTGAAAAAACTACTGGAGGATTTTTACTTTTTATGAAGTATATTAAGCAGTTTTTAACAAATTTTTATAAGTTATTCGCAATGACTATTAGATTTAAGGAAAATGTAATAGTTTTTGAGAGTAGCATGTTTAGAAATTACACAGGAAACCCTAGATATATCTACGAAGAGTTTGTAAGACAGGGGTTAGATGAGAAGTTTGACGTTTACTGGGCTTTCAAAAACATAAAAGATGTAGATCTTGGTAAAATTCCTGGAAAATTTAAGACTATCACTTACAAAACTATGCCTTTCTTTAAGGTTTATTCATCTGCTGCTTTTATAGTTTCAGACTCTAGACTTCCAAGATATCTACACAAGAATCGTAAAGGTCAGTACATCCAGACTTGGCATGGAACACCTCTTAAGAAGCTTGCGCTAGACATGGAAGCTATCGATATGGCAGGAAACACTGATGTTAACAGATACCACAAGCACTTTAGAAAGAGTATCGCTGCGTGGGATTATCTTTTGTCTCAGAATTCTTATTCTACAAAGATTTTCAGACAGTGTTTTGACTTCGACAAAACAATACTAGAAGTCGGATATCCTAGAAATGATAAACTACTTAACACTACTGCTAGTCAGATTTATGAACTAAAGCGCAAGATGGGTCTTCCTTTAAATAAGAAAGTCATTTTGTATGCTCCAACATGGAGAGATAATCAGTTCTATAAATTAGGCGAATACAAATTTGCAAACCAGATGGACTTTGATGCTTTGCGCGAGGCTATCTCAGATGAGTATGTGATGATTGTTAAATATCACTACTTAATAAAAGATTCTGTAGACTGGAGCCAGTATGAAGGGTTCGTTTATCAGTACGGTGAGGAGTGTGATATAGCAGATCTTTACTTAGTTTCAGATATGTTAATCACTGACTATTCTTCTGTAATGTTTGATTACAGTGTTTTGAATCGTCCAATCGTATTCTTCACATATGACTACGACGAATATATGAACGACCTTCGCGGTTTCTACTTTGATTTCAAGGAAGAAGCCCCAGGCCCATTGGTTTATAACAATGATGAATTAATTGAGTCAATCAAGAACTATAACTCAGATGAATGGCGAGAAAAATACGAAGCGTTCCACGATAAATATAATCATTGTGATGAAGGAACAGCATCTAAAGCTATTGTTGACTTGATAGTCGAGAACAGTTATTTATCAAATATTGAAGAATAATTTTAAGTAAAAGAAAAAGAAGGTTGGACCGAACGACTTTTCTAGTGAGGTCCTCCTTCTTTTTCTTTTGCCCAAAAATATATAATTGTTATTTGATAACTTTTCTCGCAACATTAAGTCCACAATTGATTCCATCGAGGTGGTTGAACTTCTGGTTGAACATTGAATATCTAGCATCTGGAATGAAGAATCTTGTTTCCTCTATTGCTTTAACTAACTCATCTTGTGTTTTGGCTATTGGGCCAGGGAGTTCATTTTGATTTAGATAGAAGTCTCTAGCGTTTTCCTTGTAATCTTCGTAATCATACATATAGAAGATGATTGGGCGTTTTAGATTTGCGTAGTCAAAGAATACTGATGAGTAATCTGTTATCAGCATATCGCTTATTATGTATAAGTCATTCACATCTTCATAATTTGAAACATCAAACACAAAATCTTTGTACTTTTCAAAATCCATATTTTTTGCAACAAAGTAATGTGCTCTAAATAATACTACATATTCGTTTCCTATCGCCTCTTGGAGTTTTTCAAAATCCACTCCCGATGCATTCTCATATCCGCTAACTTGTGAATGTTTATTATCTCTAAACGTTGGAGCATAAAGAATTATCTTCTTTCCTCTTGGGATATCTAGCTCTCTTAAAATCGAATTTACCTTTGCCTCATCAAATGTAAACAGCGCATCATTTCTAGGATAGCCAGTTTCCAAAACTATATCTTCTCTTCCCTGTAATCCAAATGCAGAAATATATTTTTCCGTGCAGTACTTGGATGGAGAAATCATATAGCTAAACTTCTGACTTTCTTTGCCGTAGTCCAAATCGCTTCCCGGCACATCTAGTCCAATTTTCTTAAGTGGGGTTCCGTGCCATGTCTGAATATAGATTTGATCTTTTGCTGGCTTTACAAATTTTCTAGTATTAGAATTTAAAACCCAGTACTTAGCTCTCGCCAAAGCTCTGTAGTATGCAAAACTTTCATATCTAACAATAGTGATTTTTGTTCCATTGCTGATACCTTTATTGTCCATCAACTTCTTAACTGTGCTTCTTAATCCCCAGCCATGTCGAAAAGCCCAAATGAATTCATAGTCACCATATTCACCAGAATCTCTCATCTCCTCAAACATAGCCTTTGGACTACAACTGTAGTTTCTTCCCTGAAAGCTCTCAAAGAAAACAATTTTATCCGTTGGCTTATGGATAACTTTGGCTATTCTAAACAATATTCTTTTGTGCGCGAGCTTAATGGCTCTTAGTATATTTTTAATTATCTTCATTATCTAAATAGTTAGCTGCAATTCTCATTGCACTTCTTCCGTCATTGTATGTATTAACCATTGCGTTTACTTCGTGGCGATCATCTCTGTAAGTATCAATTCCGTAATCCACTGAACTTAGAAAATTTTTCATTTGGTCTAGGTTTTCAATAATAGGGCCTGGCATAAAGTCCTCAGGCTTATCGAAAATGAAACCTCTCTTCTTCTTGTATTCCTCAAAGTCTTCCGTCACAAAGGCAATTGGTCTATCAAGCATTAGGTAGTCAAAGAAAACTGATGAGTAATCTGTGATAAGTGCGTCAGCGTTTCTCAAAATGGTGTAAACACTCATGTCGTTATCTTTAAGTTGTTTCTCATTATAAATATCTATATGCGAATACTTCATGTCAGAAAGCGAAGCCTCCTGCAAAGGATGAAGTTTAATAATCATTCTCCAGTTTTTCATTTTTAGGAAGTGGTTCAAATCTTCTAACTCATCTTTTGTAAGAAGTGGCACAAGCATATCGTCATTGTACTCTCTATAAGTTGGAAGCCAAACAATCAATCTTCTAGCACCTCTAAGAATTGCAGTATCTAGAATTTGATTCACCTTAAACATCTCATCATTTCTAGGGTTTCCTAAAACATCCACATCTTCTTCTTTGCATCCGAAGATATCAGCCATGATTGGTTGATACATAGGAGATGATGCAATCACTTTTGTGAAGAAATTGTAATCCACCTGCTCTTTTCCATCTTCCAAATTTCCAATTCTCTTAAGCGGTGTTCCGTGCCAAAGATTTACTACCATCTGTTTCTTGGCTGGCTTAATTGGATATTTGCCGAAGCAGTAAAATGCATACTTAGCCTTTAGGAAATATTTAATACCTTCTTTGTTATTCACAAACTTAACGTGTTTAGGTGCATTAAACTGATAATCTTCGTAGTCATTGATGCTGACCACGAGATAGTATTTTTCATTATAGTTATGCTCAATCAAAAAATCGTAAAAGGCTTTTACGTTATCTCTAAAACCTAGATTTGAGTAAAAGAATATAAGCCTCTTGTCTTTTTTCTTAATCATATTAAGAAGAGTAAGTGGCTTAAATGCAATCTTTAATAATGATTTTTTAAATTCCGCTTTGTCCATCGCTAACCTCTAAGTTTTTTCTTGTAAATCTTTTCTCTAAATTTGTTAGGTGCAACCGCAATCAAGACTCTTGCGCCCGTCTGCTTCAAATATTGAAATCTTGAAATATATCCAACACTTAGCAAGTGTTTTTCAAATGCTATCACACACTTTGCGTACGCTTTTCCTCCGCGTCTAAGGTAAAGATCATCTCCTGCTCTCATCAAAAGCAATGCCTCTTGTACGTTGTAGCCTTTGCATCCGTTTTGGAGAAGTGTAATCCAAAGATAGTAATCCTCAAAGTAGTCAAACTTTCCATAGCCGCCTACCAAATCTACCTTTGACTTTTTATACATTACAGATGGGTGATTAAAAGGGCTTCTTGATTTTGCAAACTCTCTAATCTCCTCGTCAGTCTCTGGCAAATTTCTCTCGCCAGTAAGTCGTGTTATATCTCCGTTAAACTCCATTATGTTAGAACCCACAATGTCAGCGCCAGTCTCTTCCATTGCCTTAAGTTGCTTTTCAATTCTGTCTGGCTTGCTAAAATCATCCGAATCCATTCTTGCAACAATTTCATTTTTGCAGTGCTTGATTCCCTCATTCAGCGCCAAAGCAAGTCCTCGGTTTTCTGGGAGTCTCACCACATTAAATAAGCCCGGATTAGTTTTTTCGAAATTCGAAATCACTTCATCCAAGCTATCTGCTAATGGTCCGTCGCACACTAATACAAAGTCATTTGTCGCAACGCTCTGATTAAGCATGCTATCAATGGCAGTCTTTAAATACTCTGGTTGTTCTTTTTTGTAAACCGACATCAACACTGAATAGTCTGCCATTTTACTCACCTTTATATAATTCATCCATAGGTGGTTCTACTTCACCTAGGTCATATTCTTCTTTTTTCTTTGGGTTTTCAACACTTGCAGTCTTTTGATCCTGCTCTACGCCTTCTCTGTTTTCTTTGATGAAGAGAATCTTAAATGTCATCAAAAGCAACTGAAGGTCTCTCCAAAATGTGTAGTTTTGAATATAGAACAAGTCTAGTTTCAATTTGTCATATGGAGTAGTGTTGTACTTTCCATAAACTTGCGCGTATCCAGTAAGTCCAGCTTTAACTTTAAGTCTAAACTTAAATTCTGGAATATCTGCAAGGTACTCTTCTGCTATCTCAGGTCTTTCAGGACGAGGTCCTACTACTGACATCTGTCCAATAAGTATATTAAATACCTGTGGTAGTTCGTCTAAGTGTGTAGCACGTAGAACTCTACCTACCTTGGTTATTCTGTCGTCATCTTTCTTGGCAAGCTGAGCTCCTTGTTTTTCGGAGTCCACTTTCATACTTCTAAATTTAATAATCTTAAACTTCTTGCCGTTTTGAGTAATTCTTGGCTGAAGATAGAAGATTGGACCTCTGTCCCAAATCAAATCTCCAATAGCCACAAGAATAGTTATTAGTATAGTAGGAACACACAAAATAAGTGAGATTATAATATCTAACAATCTCTTGAGTGCTGCTTGCTCCCACTTGAGTCCCTTAATCTTTGTTACAAGAAGCGGCGAGTCAAACAATGTGTTTTGTCCGGCTCCAAGAATGATTAAGTCAGAGAGTTTTGGTGTAACATACGCTCTCTTGTCGTGCATATAGCAATATTTGATGATTTTGTTTCTTCTTCCACTTGGGATGTCACAAAGAAGAACTGCCTTGTGTCTTCTTATCGCATCACGAAGTTCCTGCGCTGGTGAATCACAGTGAATTCTATCATCAATCAAATATTTGTCTTCCCTAGTTTCAATTTTCTTAACTAGGTTATCTGGATCTCTGTCACTATATATTAACAATAGCTTTCTTGGTGGGTATAGCCAACGATAAACGACCAGTGCCAGTGCGCACCAAATGAGCGCACATAACATGTTGATAAATGTCATGCCTAGTAATGGCGCTACATTAACCATCTTCAAAGAAAGCAAGGATGCTTGTAGATAGATAAATAGGTTGGTAAATAGTATGGCTAGTGCCTGTGAGAAAAATAGATTAGAAAACTGTAATGTTCCAAGCTTAAACGCTCCATATACATTACAGAACACCAAGAACATTAAACCGTACATAAAATAAAGTACGACCTTTCCTCTTGAGAAGAAAGCATCATACAATCCTGTACCTTCGGTATAGTACATATCCCAATAATAGATAAAGATAGCGGTCTGCGCTGCAACAACAATTGCAAGCAAAAGCAAGACAACTATCCTTCTGAATGTTCTTGATTTTCTCATAAATACAACCTCTTTTTAAAGTCAAGTAAATTTTATCAAAGGGCATTTTGTTTGTCAATCAAACGCAATAATGCTATAATACAAGCGACTTTTTAATAGAAAAAACAGTCCACATTTAGGAGGATTTTATGAACAATTTAAATGGTCCTGACAGTATAAAAAAGGGGGATTATGGCTATAGTTCAGAGACTTTGTCTAAGGGTTCATCTAGAAAATCTAGACAAGCTTCTGGCAGGTCAGCCAAAAATATAGACCAGTCACCTAGAAGGAACGCTAGAACTACTAAGAGCGATGCTAAGAAACTTAAAAACAGCACAATTATAAGCATCATTCTAGTTATTATTCAGCTAGCTCTTTCAGGTTATTTCATATACCTAATTATGTCTCACAAATGGTCATATATGCCAAATGTTCCTGATCCTATATTTATCGGAATAAGTGCTGCTCTAGTATTTTTCCTAATACTTGCGCTTATTTTGACGGTTGGAAAGAAACGTTCAACTAAGCGTGTAGGAAAAGTCATTTCTATACTAGTCAGTATTGCATTGTTAGTTTGCATTTTTGTTCTTCCATTCCTATCTCTAGGCGGAAAGAGCAAGGTAGACGAAAATCCTTTTGTTGTGTTTGTATCAGCTACTGACACATTTGGTGATTTAAATAAAGAAGGAAACGAAAGATCAGATACTAACATCTTGGCAGCTGTGAACCCTAAGACTCACACTGTTATGATGGTTTCAATTCCTAGAGATTACTACATTCCAGTAATCGCAAAAAGTGTTTCTATTAACACTCCACTCAATTCTGACAAACTTACTCACATCGGCCTTTACGGTAATGGTCAGGCTAGAAATAACAACGGCGACAAAGTAGGTGCAGCAGGTTGGAATTATGCATGCGAGGTACACTGGGACCACGGCAAAAATGCCATTATGGATTCTCTTAAGAAACAGTTCAAATTTAAGGCAGACAGTGATCACTATCACTATGCACAGCTTAACTTTACAGGTTTCGGAAAGCTTATTGATGAGCTAGGCGGAATTGATGTGGATGTTGAAAAGAGTTTCTCTTACACCACATATGCTAACTACGGCAAAGATGATGGAAAGAGAAAGAGATATAAATTTAAAAAAGGCAGAATGGAAATGGATGGTAACGAGGCTTTGACATTTGCTAGAACTCGTAAAGCCTTTGCCGATGGCGACTTGCAGAGAAACAGAAACCAAACTGCAGTGCTAAAAGGCGTAGCAGACAAAGCTCTATCACCTACTATTTTGCTTAGATACAACGGCGTATTAAGCGCAGTGAATGATTGTCTAGAAACTGACATTGATGCTTCATCTATGGCTCTTCTTCAATCTAAAGTGGCAGGACATAGCAACTATGATGGTTGGAAGATTGTTTCATTTGGAGTAATTGGTGAATCTTCAAGACAGAGAGTTCTTTGGAACGGACAAGCATTGTCAGTGGTTATAAAAGATCCAACATCTGTGGGATATGGTCAGAAGTTATTAAACAAAGCTTTGGCTGGCACAGATTCAAAGACTCTTAAGAGATTGTCAAAACAATATACAAACGCACAAGGACAATAATATATGAAGAAAATAATTTTAACAGGCGGTGGAACTGCGGGACATGTTACACCAAACATCGCGCTCGTCCCAAAACTTAAAGCCGCAGATTTTGAAATTAAATATATTGGCTCTAAAAAGGGCATGGAAAAACAATTAGTGGAGGATGCTGGTCTTGATTATGCCGGCATCTCTTCTGGTAAATTGAGAAGATATTTTAGTTTCCAGAATTTCATTGATCCATTCAAGATTGTTAAAGGATATTTCCAGGCAAAAAGAATTATTAAGAAGTTTAAACCTGATGTGGTTTTCTCTAAGGGTGGTTTTGTTACTGTTCCTGTAGTTTATGCTGCAGCTAAGTATGGAATCCCTGTTGTCAGTCACGAGTCTGATATCACTCCGGGTTTAGCGAATAGATTGGCTCTTAAGAAAACATCTGTTGTGTGCTACTCTTTCCCAGAGACAGCAAAACATTTGGGAAGCAAAGGCAAGTTCACTGGTTCTCCTATCAGAGCAGAATTGTTTGAGGGAAATGCAGACGTTGCCAAGAAGATGTGTGGTTTCACAGATGACAAACCTATCATTATGGTTACGGGCGGTAGCCTAGGAGCCGAGAATGTAAATAAGCTAGTTAGGGAGGCTCTTCCTACTCTACTTAAGACTTTCAATGTGGCTCACCTTTGCGGCGAAGGAAAGACTGATGAGTCTTTAAAAGATACACAAGGCTATGCACAGTTTGAATATATTAAAGATGAGATGAAAGATTTCTTTGCTATGGCTGATTTGATG
The DNA here is from genome assembly GCA_017965495.1 of Eubacterium sp. Classification (GTDB taxonomy): domain Bacteria; phylum Bacillota; class Clostridia; order Lachnospirales; family Lachnospiraceae; genus Eubacterium_G. The sequence continues at coordinate 14,433 of JAGCPW010000013.1, forward strand.
ATTTCAAGAGCGGGTGCAAACTCAATCTTTGAGATTGTTGCTTTGGCGAAGCCTAATATTTTGATTCCTTTGTCGGCTAATGCCAGCAGAGGCGATCAGATTTTGAATGCTAAGTCTTTTGAGAACCAAGGCTTTAGTGTGGTTTTGGAAGAAGATGGCGCAAGTGGCGAAGACTTAGTAAACAAGGTAAACGAACTCTACTCTAATAAAGATAAATACATTGAGGCTATGAGGGCTTCTAACTTTAGCGGCGGAGTGGATGCGATAATCGATACTATCAAGGAAAACGTTAAGTAATTTTGGGAGGATTTTATGGCTGAGATAAATGAAGCAGAATTACAAAATCAATATAACAAAGCCAAGTTTTTGATGAATTCTATTGACTGCTTAACTAAGAATTCTGACAAGGCTAAAACTTTGAAAAGGGCAGCTAAGAGATTTGAGGCTCTCGGAGGTTATGCTGATTCAGCTGATTTGGCAGCTAAATGTAAGGCTGAGGCTGAGAAGTATTCTAATATGGAAGATAACCTTCCACCTGCACCAAAGAATCCTTTGGACGAGAAAAAAGTTAGCAAGGTTGGTGTTTGGGTATTAAGAATTGCAGTATTTTTAGTTATTGTGGGAATCATCGGTTTCTTCTATACTAGAAAAACTGACCACGGCGCATACTTAAGATCTTCATTCTATGAGAACATTGGTAATCACGAAAAGGCTTATAAGATGTTCTTGCACCTTAAAGATTACAAGGATAGCGAAGATAGATATTTAAAGAACAGATACAAATTTGGTTGTGAACTTTTAAAAGAAAAACACTATTGGGATGCTAGAAACACTCTAAGACCTATTCGCGATTATAAAGACAGCGGCAAAAAGTTGGCAGATGCTGAGATAGAATTGTTAAAGAAAACTAAAGTGAATGGTGACATTTTATTTGGCGAAGCCCACTGGGTAGTTGCCAAGAAAACTAAAACCAAAGCTTTCCTTATCAAGACTAAACCTGTAGAGGGTGTTCCTTACAACGACAAGGACGAAGATGTGACTTGGGAAAACAGTTCAATCAGATCATATCTAAATTCTGTTTTTACTGCTGAAACATTTACACCTGGTATGATTGATAAGATTATTGATACTGATGTTCACGTTTCGGGCAACAAAAAGAACAACACAAAAGGCTCAGATACTACTGACAAAGTATTTATGCTTAAATCTTCACAAGCTAAGCATTACGAAAAACAGTTGAGTTTGTTCTTGAGAGATTACTGGTTGATAGAGCCAGGCGAAACTCAAAGAGAAGCACAATTTGTTTCTTTTGGAAAAGTTAAGGCTGCTGGATATCCGGTGAATGATAAGAATATGAACGCACGCCCATGCATTTGGGTTTCTATGAAATAATTTCATTATTATACACACGAAAAAAGAGGATGGTCTCGCTAGAAAAGTCGCTCGACCAAACCTCTTTTTTCGTGCATTATTATATTTAAAACTTTTTTCTTTTTTAGAACAAATCTTTTGCTTTATTAATAATTTCTGAAACAGCGGTTTCGTCGAGGGACCCTGGAGTCCATTGGACCATCTCGCCTTTTTCATATCTAGGGATGATGTGGATGTGAAGGTGGAAGACTGTTTGTCCTGCTACTTCTCCGTTGTTTTGTAAAATGTTTATTCCGTCGCATCCAGTTACTTCCTTTAATACAGTAGCCACTTTCTTTGCAACCTTGTATGCCTCTGCTATCAAATCTTCTGGGATTTCAAACACATTGGCATAGTGCTCCTTAGGGATTACTAATACGTGTCCCTTAGTGGCTGGTGATGCATCAAAGATTACTCTAAACTTGTCATCTTCATATAATGTGTTTGTTTCAAAAACTCCGTTTGCTAATTTACAAAAAATACAATCATCTTTCATTTTTCTTTCTCCTTTTTATTTCTTGTTTCAAATATTTAAAAGTATGCTTCTCTCCTTTTTCCGCAAGCATCCTTAATAGTTCTTCTAATTCCTCTGCCGTCTTTGGATTCATAATCGATTTGGCATGTCTTCCTACAAAGTAATTAAGTGGATCGCTATCTACGTATTCTTTGCCTCGGTAAATTTTGCTGGCGGCCACTCTGTCACAAAACATCTCAGCTACATATCTGTATGGCATCGGCATATACTCATATTTGTGAGTCTGTGTGCTTATATCTTGCCAATATTCAAAGTGATGTCTATTTCTGCCCTTGTGATGAATCCATGCTTTTGAGTATCCTAAGTCTCTTCGCTCTCCTTCATTTGGGCTTCTGTCTCCTGTGTAATACTTTACCCCAGGAATAAACTCTGTGGGTGAATACTTCGAGAGGTCATGTTTTAAACCTTGCCAAAGTAAGCCAGCTCTAGCGCAGTTTTTAATCACGATGTGTCTGTGACGTGTGACTGTATGAAAATGTCCAAAAAATTTCCTAAGTGTGTTCATCTATTTCCCTTATAAATTATCTACAATATATTTTACAAAAATTTCTACTATATCTATATCCGTGTTTTCGTAAAGCATCCTTGCTCCCACCGGATCTTCTATCTCGTTAAACACAGGCTCTCCATTATTATAAATAAAATCTATGCCCGCGTAATCTATATGTACAAGTTTTGTAATCTTGCTTATTATCTCCATCTCTTGGATAGTAAGTTCTGTAGCTGTTGCGCTTCCTCCCAACGAATAATTGCTTCTGAAATCATCCGCCTCTCTTAATATAGAAGCAACTACCTCGTTTCCTACTATATAAACTCTTTTATCTTTTCCTAAGTCCGAGCAAACTTCCTGCTTGATATAATCTTTGGTTCCAAGCGCGAGCACTGCCTTGTCTTCTTCCTCTCTGGAATTAACCATAAAGACTTCGCCGCCTCCGTGTCCATCCACACTCTTTAGAACGAAAGGATATTCTGTAACCAAATTCATCTGTGGAACTTTTCCGTCAAAGAACTTGTGCATTCTTCTTTTGTCGTTGCTAAGTTTTGTAAGACTGCTCTCGTTAAAGACTTTGACGCCCTTGTTCTCAAGGCGCTCCGCAATCTTGTGGTCTCTGCTTCTATTGATTGCGAATGAAGGGGTTTCTTTCTTTGGCTCGCTCTCCACAAAAACTAACCTAGCCTCGATATCATACTTGGCTAGTTCTGCTGTAAGTCTGCTTATAAATGCGATATTTTTCTCCGCATCTTTTTTGTCGTAGATTATCCAACCCTTCATATTAAATCTTCTTCAAAATATATTTTATAATGGCATCTGCTGCATCCACTCCCGTGCAGTCAAATATGTTTTTGAAATGCGCATTCGAGTTAATCTCGCACAAAAGCGGCTCTCCATTTTCTTTCCATATAATATCTACTCCGGCAAAATCCAATCCAAGTTTCTTGCAAGCCTTAAGCGCAATCTCTTTTTCCTTATCCGTAGGCTCGTACTTTTCCATCTTGCCGCCACCAGTGACGTTTGACTTAAAGTCTTCTTCGTTGGTGAGTTTCATAGATGTTATCACTTCGTCTCCCACCACCTGAAGCCTTGCACTCTTGCCTTTTGATTCTTCAATATACTCTTGCATAATGAATGAATTAGGTCCTAAGTTTTCTATGATGGCTGCTGCTTCTTTAAAATCGTTAGCTAAAAATACTTCTTTTCCAAAAGAGCCAGCATTTTTCTTTATAATCATTGGATATCCAATTTTGTTTTCAACTTGAAGCAAGAATGTGTAATCAGGATATCTGTCTTCAAAAGTAAGTGGCGCATTAAAAGTAACTGGCATTGGAATGTCAGTGTCTTTTAGTTTGATAAAGGTGAGCGATTTATCATCGCACGCCTCTATGGCATCGGCATTGTTGAAAAGTTGAAAACCTTCAGCTTCTAGCATTCTGGCAAGCTTAACATCTTTGTCCCAGAATATTACGAAATCTGGTTTAGCCTTCCAGTCAGTCTCTCCAGTGCTGATTGGTAGAATTGATGTGACTTGATCGTTTGTTAGTTTGCGAAGTTCAACATTATTTTCCTTTGCCGCGGTCAATATCCAGTTGTAAATCTCGTCAAATTTTGGACTTTCTAGAAATCCATTTACGATTAACCAGCCTTGTTTCATGCGCTCTTCTCCTGTAATTGTCTCGCTTTTAATTCTATCAAATACATATTAGAATTCAAACTTTTTTCACATTTTGTTCCTTTATATTTGGTGGCTATAATGATATAATTGTCGATAGTAATTAAGAATTGCGGGAGGTAATTATGGATAACAATAATAACACACAGGCTCCTGAGCCAAAGGAAAATAACAAACCTATTATCATCATCGCTTCAGTGGTTATTGCTGCAGTAGTGATAGCATTTGTTGTTTTAGGACTTACACTTGGTTGGTTCGGCGGCAAAGGTGCTTCTAAGAAAGACACAAAGGAAGGACAGATTCCTGCTACTATTAATGTCGTTGAGACCAAAGGTGTCGAAGGCAAAACTACAAAAGTGAAGATTAGCGTAAGAGACGTGAAATTCGGAGACAAGGTTAAGAAGGTCAAAAAATTTGAGAAAACTCAAGAAGATACTTTAGATAATCCTTCTGAGGCATCTACTAAAGATGGTTACACATATCTCACTTATACATATTCTCCAAAGGCTAAGTTCTTTGGTGTAAAACCATCAAAGGCTCCATCAGGCGCTTTGCTTCAGTATGTATTTAAAAAGAAGAAGTTGTTTGATATTAGAATTCAGTTTGGCGATATCAAGAAAGCTGAACAGGAAAAACTTTCAAAGAACTTGAGAGATAAATATGGAAAACCAACATTTACTATCAAATACTCTAACGATTCTTGGAGAGATTCTTGGAGAACAGCTGCTAAGGATCCTAAAAAGCAGACTATTTTGGCTTTGAACTATAGTCCTCATGGCGGAACTGTTTTATCTTATGAGTCAGTAGGTAGATAGTAGATGCAGAAAATTATTTCTTTGATAAAAAAATATATCTTCAATAAAGAAATGATGATGTATATCATCATGGGCGTATTGGCCACAGTTGTAAACTTAATTGTTTACGCTATCAGCGTTAAGGTTCTTGCCTCCTTTATGACAGATAAAACTATTTATATAGGAGCCGCCAAGTTAATTGCCTGGGTTGTGGCTGTGCTATTTGCTTTCTTCACCAACAAAATTTGGGTGTTCGAAAGTAAGTCATGGGCCCCAAGAGTTTTTTGGAGAGAGTTAATAAGTTTTGTGGGCGCTAGAGCTTTAACTGGATTGTTAGAAGTGTTCGGAACTCCATTCCTTGTTAACATAGGACTTGACCAAAAGCTGTTCGGAGTAGAAGGTATGTGGGCAGTAATAATTGTTAGCTTTATCGTTATTGTTGCCAATTATGTATTTAGTAAATTGCTTATATTTACAAAAAAAGAAACTCGCTAGAGTTTCTTTTTTTATAAAAGTTGAGTACCACCCCAAACAATAAGTGTTCGAAACGGTACCCGCGTCCGCCTCCAGGGGCTCGAACCCTGGACACCCTGATTAAGAGTCAGGTGCTCTTCCAACTGAGCTAGAGGCGGTTATATGTATGTTCACAACGTGAACGAGAAATATTATAATACAGTTTTTTGTCTTTTTCAAGAATAATTTTTTCTTTTTTCTCTAAAAATAAAGGCTTTCCTGTGCTCTGTTTTTTAATTCATTCTTGATATTAAGCGTCAATAATTTTATACTTATTTATAGAACGATTGAACGGAGGTTATTATGAGCAAACAAAACAAATTTAGATCTAGCAGTAAATACTTTACAATTTCTGCTTATGCCTTTGGAACTTTATGTCTTTTAGGAGTTGCTTTTAAACTTATTTTCTTCTGGAAAGACTCAGCTAGTTTTCTAGGCAACTTAGTTTCTACTCTAGAGCCATTTTTCTTAGGAATCTTAATCGCTTTCTTGATTAACCCTTTGGTTAATTGGATGCGTAGAGTCTTATTCGGGAAACTTATTAAAATTAAGAAACCAGGTTTGAACAATGCTTTGTCGATCACGCTTTCATACATTTTGGTTTTAGCAGCTATTATCGGCGCTATATTCTTTATCGTTCCAAGCATCGTCAATACAGCTTATGATCTTGTTAAGCAAATAGATGGCGCAAGAGATTCTGTATTAAAACTAGCTTCTTGGGTTGATAAGAAGATTGATGTCGGTTTAGTAGATACAGTTAATAAATATCTAAATGCAAGCTATCTAAAAGGGCTTGTTTCAGATTATGCGAAAGATATTACTTCTACTGTTATATCTACTGGTTCAGCTGTTATTGGTGCTGTTATCAATATTGTTATCGCATTTATCGTTTCAATATATCTTATCATTGATAAGAAAGTTCAGACTAGAAGTATCAAGAGGGTTTTATATGCATTCTTTGCAGAGCACAATGCTAGAAGAATTTGCTACGTTGCCAAAAGAGCGGTTTCTATTTTCAGCAACTTCTTTGACGGCAAAATGTTAGATTCTTTGGTTATGGGTGTTATAACATATTTCTCAATGTTAATCATGGGAATCTTCTTCAAAGGATTCTGGGCTAACGCTCTATTAATAGCCATTGTCATTGGTGTTACAAATATGATTCCTTACTTCGGTCCATTCATTGGTGCCGTTCCTAGTATATTGATATTATTGGTTGCTTCAGGATGGCAAGGCGCCGTAGTATTTGCAATATTTATCATTGTAATTATGCAGGTAGACGGAAACGTTATTGGACCAAAGATTTTGGGAGGTTCTACTGGGCTCAGACCATTATGGATTATTTTCGCCATCACAATTGGTGGATGGGCATTTGGTGTAGTTGGTATGCTAATAGGTGTTCCTATTGTAGCTACTATCACTGGTCTTCTAAATGATGCGGTAGAAATCAACCTAGATAGAAAAGGGGTTAAGATGCCATCGCTTGATAGACCTACATCAGATGAAAAATTGGCAGAATTAAAAGAGTTGGCTAAAAAGCCTGATGAAGATTAATTAAAAAACAATTATATAAGAAGACTAGAGATTAATTTCTCTAGTCTTTTCTTTTACCTTTTTATAATAACTTTATGAATTGGATGTCCTAGTTTTGAAAACTTAGTCTCATATTCTGTCATAACATTTCCTTGTACATGTTCTTCATCGGCATGTAAATCCCATATAACCGCTATAGGCTCCCATCCAGCCTCAGGTATTTGGTCTACAGTAAAATTAAACAAATCATCATTGTCTGTCTTGAATTCCACTACGCCATCTTTTTTTAGAATGTGGTCGTATCTTCCTAAGAATTGTTTCGATGTGAGCCTTCTCTTTGCGTGTCTATCCTTTGGCCATGGATCGGAAAAGTTTAAATATATTTTATCTACTTCTCCCTCGCCAAAGACATCTTCTATATACTCTGCTTCCATTCTAATAAATCTAATATTTTCAAGTTCTAAGTCTTCGCACTTTTCGAGAGCTCTCACTAGCACGCTTGAGTATTTTTCAATTCCCACAAAATTTATGTTTGGATTTTGCTGCGCCAGCGTAGTTAGAAACAATCCTTTCCCCATTCCAATTTCTAACTGAACAGGATTGTCATTTCCAAACTCTTCATTCCATTTTCCTTTATTTTGCTCAGGCTCATTTATTGCTAATTCATGTTTTGCAATATCTTCTCTTGCGCCTGGAACATTTCTAAGTCTCATAGCTGTCTCCTTTGTCCAAGTAGCATTGTAATTTCAAATCTGGATTTTTTCAAGTTTTATTTATCCCCTTTTATATGAATGTTGCCTTTACAAATTGTTTGTGATATTTATTGATTTATGCCGTATTTTTGTTACAATACTAGGTGGTATTAAAAATATATTAAAAGAGGGTTTATGGAATCACTAATTAAAAAATTAATTGTAGGCATAACCGTTGTGGGGCTCTTTGTCTCGGGCATCGCCTTTGTACCAAAACAAGTGGCGGCGGACAGTGCTCCAGCATGGCCAAATGGCTACGTACATACCGTTGCAAAGTCTTCTTGTTTAATTGACTATGACACTGGTACTGTTTTGTATGAGTCTAAAGCTCATAAAAAAAGATTTCCAGCTAGTATAACAAAGACTTTGACTGCTCTTCTCACAATTGAGAATTGCGACATGAACGAGACTGTCACTTACTCTAAAAATGCTTTGTCTTGCATTAGAGACGGCGCGGCAAACATTGGTGCAAAAGTGGGCGAGAAAATGTCTGTAAAGGATGCTCTTTACGGAATGATGCTTCATTCGGGTAACGAATGTGCTACTGCTCTTGGCGAGCATATGTTTGGCACAGAAAAAGCTTTTGCTCAGAAATTAAACGAGCGCGCTAAGGAAGCCGGTGCTAAGGATTCGCATTTTGTAAACGGAAATGGTTTGCACAACGACAATCACTATGTGACCGCTTACGATATGGCTATGATTATGCGAGCTGCTCTAAAGTATCCTTTGTTTAGGGAAATACTTGGAACTACTCAATATACAATTCAGAAAAACAACAAAAGAAAACATCGTTTCATGGCAACAATGAGACATAAGATGATTTGGGAAGGTGGTCCTTACTATTATAAAGGAATCATCGGCGGTAAAACTGGATTCACAGATCAAGCCGGAAACACGCTTGTAACTGCAGCTGAGAGAAACGGTCTTACACTAATATCTGTTGTTTTAAAATCAAACACAAACAATGTTTACACAGACACCAGAAAATTGTTTAACTACGGATTTAGGAATTTTAAATCCATAAACATTTCTGAAAGCGATGATAGATTTAACGACGAAAACGAGTATGCTTTAACTTCGCCTTTCATAAAGAAGACTGGAACATTGCAACTTGATAGAACAGCTAAGGCGGTTATTCCAAAAGGCGCAAATTATTCTAATTTGAAAATAACCACTACTTTCAATGTGAGACGCGGGGTATTTTCAAAGATGAGTTATCACTACGGCGACAAAGTAGTGGGAACAGCCGATCTTACATATAGAAAAGGCAAAAACATTAAGGCCGCCGAGAATGTAGAGCAAGAGACTATCGTGAAGATAACTACTGCTGCTCCTACTACCAAGGCTGAAGTTAAGAAGAGTTCTGGCACATCCATCAAAAAGATAACTCCAATCATTATAATGGTTGTGGGCGCGGTAGTTCTAATAATACTTATTGTTCTAATTATAAAGCGCAAGAAAAAAATGGATGAAATTCGTGAAAGAAAGCGAAATAGAAATAGATATACACATTAATCATAGGAGGTATAGGTATGAATTGGGTTGCACCTATTAAAGATGAAGAAACATTAGAGGCTTTTGGCGAAGCCCTAAAAGAAATTGATGAGAAATATTATATTTTATTTGAACTAGGAATCGGTACTGGTCTCCAGTTGCAGGATATCCTAGCTTTCAAGGTGAAAGATGTAAAGGACAAAAAGGAAATCCACGTTAAGATTGGAAAACATAAGCAAAAGATCACTTTTAAAGTTCCTACTAAACTACAGAAGGAAATTAAAGAATTTATAAAAGACAGACCTTTGAATGAATATTTGATTTTGGGTCACAGAACAAAGAATAAACCTGTTTCACGTGAGCAGGCTTACAGAGTTTTGAGAAGCGCTGGACACCATGTGGGTCTACACTCTATCGGTGCTCAGACTATGCGTAAGACTTATGCGTACAGATACTACAGAGAGACTGGCGACGTTTATCATTTGCAGGCGTTGTTCAACCACGCTTCTCCTTCTATCACATATAGATTTATCGGTGAGAAGCCAAACGTGGAACTATTCATGAGAAAGCTTACTCCAAAGGAGAACGAACGCAGCCGTTACCTACTATATCTAAACAACAGCGGCAAAAAGCGTTTGCAAAAAGTTATCAAAGAGATTTCTGCTATAGAAAAGAATTTTGATAATCCTAAAAATAATGATGCATTCTACGGCAAAGTAGATTGCTTACTAGAAGAATTAGAGCAACTATTAGACTCATACCACGAAGCTGAATAAATAAAAAAAGCGATTTCATTTTGAAGTCGCTTTTTTTAATAAAAAATGAGTTTCTGCATTTTCTGCTGAAACTCATTTTTTCTATTACATGGTTTTTAATAATCGTCCTCTGCATCGTCATCATCGATAGCTGAGCTGCCCCATGTCTCTTGCATCATTTCTCGCTCTATCAAGCGATGTCTTTTTTCTCTTCTTTTTTCTCTGATGCTTTCTTTCTTATCTTTTACTTTTTGAACTCTAGTTTCGTCCGCTAGTTTAACAATCTTTATCGCGTAGAAACTATCCTTCTCACATTTTCTGATTTTTATCTTTCCTCGAACATCTCCATGCTCTGGACATCGTCCTAGACAAAAATATGTTTTTCCACTGTCTGAGAACCAATCAATATATGGATAAATTCTCTCTCCACATCTATTACATCTCAGCTGCTCTATATCTTCATCGGAAAACATTTCATCTTTTGAAAGAAATTCTCTAGTGACTAATTTGTTATAGTCATCAAACTCTACAAAAATTTCTTCTTCCTTTATTCGAGGTGGATAGAACGTGTCAATCGATAATCGTTTTATAAATCTGCCTGGTTCCATCTTTTGGAAAACTTTGGCAGTGTAGAACGCATCATCTATCGCTCTGTGGAATTCTTTGTCTTCCTTAATTCCCAATTCCTCCACCACATCCGAAAGTGTGCTTTTATTCTTTCCATCGTCATATCTCAAACTATAAATCTTTTGTAAGTCTAGATAATAAAGTGGGAAATCCAACACTCTCTCTAATTTGTAGTGTTTCATATTCTTTTGTAATTCTGTCAAATCCATTGAGCCCCAAGTGCAAAACATAAAATCATCTCCGCACCATTCAAGAAACTCTCTAATCACTTTTCTAAAGTCTGATCCTTTGGCCAGTTCTTCATTTGTGAAATGAGTAATCTCTTTGATCTTGTAGTGGAGTTTTTTGTAAACTCGCGGTTTAACAATCTGATGGAATGAATCTACTATTTCTAGATCTTCATTCATTTTGACCGCGCCCACTTCAATGATCTCGAACGGCATTTCTGGATGATAGTTTCTTTTCCCGTAGGGGTTTTGGTTCCACTCGAGGTCTAAAACTATGTAGTCCATATTCTCTCCAATATATTTTCTGATTTCAAACCCTCTTTTTTGACTATCAGATTATTTGTCTTTCACACGAACGTCCCGTAGAGGATTCGAACCTCCGGCCTCTCGCTTAGGAGGCGAGCGCTCTATCCAACTGAGCTAACGAGACTTGCGGCAAAACAAAGCATTTTGCCATTCTTGCTTGTTTATAAATATTTGCACCTAATCCTAGTGCAACTTACTTAGCAATCTTCTCCATTCCGCCCATATATGGTCTTAGAGCTTCAGGTATAGCGATGCTTCCATCCTCCTGCAAATTGTTTTCCAAGAAACAAATAAGCATACGAGGTGGCGCAACCACTGTATTATTTAATGTATGAGCAAAGTAGTTTCCATCTTCGCCCTTAATCTTGATATTAAGTCTTCTAGCCTGTGCATCTGTAAGATTTGAGCAGCTGCCTACTTCAAAGTACTTCTTTTGACGAGGAGACCAAGCTTCCACGTCCACAGATTTAACCTTAAGGTCAGCCAAATCACCTGAACAGCATTCAAGCGTACGAACTGGAATGTCCAAGCTTCTGAACAAATCCACAGTATTCTTCCACATCTTCTCGTACCAATCCATGCTCTCTTCTGGCTTACAAACCACAATCATTTCCTGCTTCTCGAACTGGTGAATTCTATACACGCCTCTCTCTTCGATTCCGTGTGCACCCTTCTCTTTTCTGAAACATGGCGAGTAGCTAGTCAAAGTCTTAGGCAAATCTTCTTCCTTTGTATGAGTGTTGATAAATTTACCAATCATTGAATGCTCACTAGTTCCGATAAGGTAAAGATCTTCGCCCTCAATCTTGTACATCATAGCATCCATCTCTTCAAAACTCATAACACCTGTAGCCACGCTACTTCTAATCATGAAAGGCGGAATCACATATGTGAAACCTCTATCAATCATAAAATCTCTAGCGTATGAAAGGATGGCTGAGTGAAGTCTAGCAATATCTCCCATCAAATAATAGAAACCATTACCAGCCACATCTCTAGCAGCCTCTAAATCGATACCGTCAAATGCTTCCATAATATCTGTGTGGTATGGTATTTCATAATCAGGAACGACTGGCTCGCCAAATTTCTCCAGTTCCACATTTTCACTATCATCTTTTCCAATAGGAACTGAATCGTCAATGATGTTTGGAATAATCATCATTCTCTTCTTGATTTCTTCTTCTATTTCTCTTCCTTTTTCCGTGAGTTCATCAATCTTATCGTTGCCTGCAGCCACCTCAGCCTTCACCTTTTCAGCCTCTTCCTTTTTGCCTTGCTGCATTAGCCCGCCTATCTCTTTTGAAAGTTTATTTTTATTAGCGCGCATTGTTTCAACTTCTTGTTTGTTTTCTCTATTTTTTAAATCTAGATCAATAACCTCATCCACTAAAGGAAGTTTCTCGTCTTGGAATTTTTTCTTAATATTTTCCTTAACGATATCTGGATTTTCTCTCACAAATTTAATGTCTAACATTTTATCTCCTTAAAACTTATATTTTTTATGTAAACTAAGAATTAATTGCTTTCTCTAGGGCTTCTTTTTCTTCCTCGCCCAATGTAGCGTATGCTTCACCCTTGATTATTTCTTTTACGTATGTGTAACTACTATCTCTTCCATGCATTGTGTTCAAAATGAATCCTGTATTCATATCGTCCAAAAGACAAAGAGTAAAGCTCAAGTTTCCGCCCATTTCTTTGAAGGCGTCATACTTTACAATTCCGATCTTGTGGAATGTGGACTTCATTCTTTGAAGAGTCTCATCTATGTCTTGCTTTGTCTCTTCGTAATCTTTTTGAATTTCATTCATCTGCTTGAAGTTTTCTTCAATAGCATCGCCCAAGTTTTCAGCATCTTTACCATTCATAAAAGATTCGTATTTGTTCATCAATCTTTTTATTTTAAGATTCTGCAAAAATGTTACTGCCACAAAAACAATTATTACTAATGCTATGGTTCCTAAATATATAAAATCTCTCATGTGTTTTCTCCTTATTTAATACTCTCGAATAATTCAAACAATCTCTCGAACTCTTCTGTGGAGTAATACTCGATTTCTATTTTTCCTTTGCCGCTGGCTTTGTGATTAATAGAAACTTTTGTTCCAAATTTTTCCTTAAGTTTATCTGCAAGTCTCTGCATCTCTGCTGTGTTTTGTGTAGGGATTGGGAGTTTCTTTTGCTTCGGATGCAAAATATTCTTAACCAACTTTTCTGTGTCCCTAACGCTTAGACCCTTATCCACAACTGTCTTCGCAGTCTTTTCTTGCAAGTCCTCTAGTTCTAGGCCAAGCAGTGCTCTAGCATGACCCATCTGCAAATCTCCAGCTTCTATCATCGCTTGAACATTGTCGGAAAGATTTAGCAGTCTCATGGAATTTGTAATTGCACTTCTAGACTTTGATAATCTAGTAGCAACATCTTCCTGGCGCAAATCATATTCCTCAATCAAGTTCTTATAAGCCTTCGCCTCTTCAATAGGATTAAGGTCTGATCTTTGCAAGTTCTCAATAAGGGCAATTTCCGAAGCTTCCTGTGGTTCGTATTCCTTAATTATCACTGGTACTTCTTTAAGCTTCGCTAGCTTAGCAGCTCTCCATCTGCGCTCGCCCGCTATAATTTCATAGTAATCATTTTTCTTTTGAACAACTAGCGGTTGAATCACTCCATATCTTTTAATAGAATCTGTTAGCTCTTCTAACTCCGCTTTATCAAAATTCTTTCTAGGCTGATTTCTATTAGGCTCAATGCTAGAAACTGGCAAAGTAGTGTCGGCAGGAACTTTAACTTCCTTCACCACTTCCTTAACCACTTCTTTTTCTACCACTTGAACTTCTGGTTTTTCTTTAGTTTTATCAGCAGCCTTTTTAGTAGCTGCCTTCCTGTCTTCTGCTGTAGGTATAAGAGAATCCACTCCTTTACCTAAACCTCTCCTTAGTGCCATAACACCCTCCAATTAATAATTGTTTCTTCTATATTAATAACCTTTTTCTAAAAAATGGTTAGTTTACATAACAATTTATTATGTAAACATAGTCGTTTTCTCGATTAATTCCTTTGCTAGGTTCTCGTAAGCTTCTGCTCCAGCTGACTTCTTGTCATACATGTGAATAGGAAGTCCGTAACTTGGAGCCTCAGCCAATCTAACATTTCTAGGAATGATTGTTCCGTAGATATGTAGGTGAATATTGTCTCTGACATTTTCCACAACCTCGGCTGACAAGTTTGTTCTTGTGTCATACATTGTGAACAACACTCCATCTATCTCTAGTCTGTCGTTAAGTCTCTCTTGAATCAAGTTGATTGTATGTAGTAGCTGAGTCAATCCCTCTAGTGCATAGTATTCACACTGGATTGGGACCATAACTGAGTCCGCAGCCACGAGCGCGTTTACTGTTAACAAGTTGAGCGCTGGCGGGCAATCGATGATTATGAAGTCGTAACCATCTTTCACTTTATCAAGTTCTTCCTTGAGAATGAACTCTCTATTTTCCATTCCTATCAAGTCAATCTCTGCCCCAGACAAATTGGCATTAGATGGTAAAACATCAAGGTTGTCAACAGCGCATCCCTCTTTACACTCTTCACATGAACACTCACCTAGAAGAAGTTCGTACACTGTATTGTCTAGCTCATTTCTGATTATTCCAACTCCGCTAGTTGCGTTTCCCTGTGGATCCATATCCACTAGCAAGACCTTTTTTCCCTGGTCTGCTAGGCATGCAGCCACATTAATAGACGTTGTAGTTTTACCTACTCCGCCTTTTTGATTTGTAATTGCTATTATTTTTCCCATTTTGTACCTCGAATCTCTGTGTTTCCAATTACATATTTTATCACATGGGATGAGTTTTTTCTATATATAAGGAAACTTTTTTGTACAAAAATGTTTCACGTGAAACATTTTTTCATAAAAAAAGAGATGTTTCACGTGAAACATCTCTTTTTTCTCGTTAGTTTTCAATTATTTTATTTCCTTTATAATCTTGTCGAGCTCCATCTTTGCTCTAATATCATCAACCCCAACTAGCCCTTTGCAGAAGTTCAATTTAGTTTTTAAACTTTGATCAACCGTTCTTTCCGCTTGAGAACTCATTGGAACTTGTTCTGCTGGAGTTTTCTTAAATGTTTCACGTGAAACATTTACTCCATCTAGCTGACTTAAGCATTCGTTGATGGTTTTAATTTCTTTCATTTTCTCAGCTATTTCTTTTGCATATTTATCTATCTGATCATATGTGTCTTTTTTACTATCTTCCATATTCTCAACTTCATCTTGTTTTTTTGACATGTTGTTTCGAACACTTACTGATAGCATCTCTGAACTTTCATCAATTTCGTTCTTGAGATTATTAATCTGCGCATCTATCTGCTTAATAGATACCTGGCTCATCTCAGATAGTTCTTCAATCTTTTCTATTTCGTTTTCTAATAGTTTTTTCCTATGCTTTAGGTATTTCTTAATCATAACTTTTCCTTATTGTTTTTCTTTCTATATTATAAATGACTTGCATTTTATTTCAACGGTTTCTTTGATGGCTTGCCAGCTTTTCTAGGATACTTAGGGTCAGTCTTTAAAATTTTCTTTATAATCGCAAACTGTCTGTTGATGTCTGTATTTGGAATCTTTTCTGTGCAAATACTATTAAGCCCTGCGCCCAAAGTCTCGATGGCATTTCTTGCTGCGTATATTTCTTTATCTGATCCTTCAGCTTTATAACTTACAAACTCTCCATTTTCTTTTACAAACGGAATGCAGTATTCCGATAGCACCGAAAGGTCCGCCACAGCTCTAGAAACGCACAAGTCATATTTCTCCCTGTAATTATCGTCTTGCCCCAAGTCCTCAGCGCGTCCATGGACTGCTTCAATATCCTCCAACTCTAACTTTTCGATTACTTCCTTTAGGAATCCAACTCTTTTATCTAGAGAATCTAATAATGTTACCTTTATATTTGGATAGATTATTTTGATTGGAATTCCAGGAAATCCTGCACCGGTTCCTACATCTATCAAACTTTCAATCTTTTCCATCTCGATCACTTTACTAATCATCAAGCTATCTGCAAAATGCTTGATTATAAATTCTTCTTCGTCAGTGATTCTAGTCAAATTCATGACCTTGTTTTTCTCGAGAAGAAGAGAGTAGTAGTCGGAAAATTTTTGTTTTTGGTCTTCATTTAAAGAAATATTTAGTTTTTTTAGGATTTCTTCTAAAAGCCCTATTTTATCCACTTCTCCGAACCTCGCTTGGTTTACATAATATTATATATTGGTCTATTGTTAAAAATTAAACGGTTTACATAACTTTGGAATGTATAAACCTACTTATTTTGCTCCATATAGATAAGTAGAACAGAAATGTCCGCTGGAGACACTCCTGAAATTCTCGATGCTTGTCCAATGTTGATTGGCTTATATTTCTGCAATTTTTGTCTAGCCTCAATTCGGAGACTAATTACCTTGTCATAATCTAGATCTTCAGGAATTTTCTTACTTTCTATCTTTTTGAAGTTTTCTACCTGTTTTTTCTGTCTCTCAATGTAGCCAGAATACTTTATATTGATATTTACCTGCTCTTTAACATCTTCTGGAAGCTCTGAGCTCTCTTTATCTAGGTCTTTTATCTTCTCATAATCAAGTTCTGGTCTTCTAATAAGCTCAGCAAGAGAAGTAGCCGTCTTAAGAGTAGTGCTTCCTAACTTTTCAAGAATCTTTTGAACTTTCTTATTTGCGCCCACATTAGTCTCTTCAAGTCTAGCGATTTCTTTCTCGATTGCTTTTTCTTTTTTAATCAAAGCATCGTAGCGCTCCTTATCTATTAATCCCACTTCGTAGCCAAGCGGAGTAAGTCTTAAGTCCGCATTGTCTTGGCGAAGCAGTAGTCTATACTCTGCACGTGATGTCATCATTCTATATGGCTCATGACTTTCCTTGGTCACAAGGTCATCTATCAATACGCCGATGTAGCCTACGGATCTGTCAATCACGATAGTCTCTTCGCCCTTGGCATATTTAACTGCATTTATTCCAGCCACGATTCCCTGCGCTGCAGCCTCCTCGTAGCCTGAACTTCCGTTGAATTGTCCAGCACTGAACAGACCTTTAACCGCCTTAAACTCTAGGTCTGGAAGCAACTGTCCATACTCAATACAATCATACTCGATAGCGTATGCGTTACGAACAATCTTCGCATTCTCTAAGCCTGGAACGGTATGATACATCGCATACTGAACATCCTCCGGCAAAGAAGATGACATTCCGCCCAAGTACATTTCATTTGTATATAATCCCTCAGGCTCAATGAAAACCTGATGTCTATTTTTATCTTCAAACTTCACCACTTTGTCTTCGATAGAAGGGCAGTACCTTGGGCCCGTTCCCTCTATCATCCCCGAAAATAGGGGAGAGCGGTGAATATTATCTTTTATAATTTCATGAGTTTCTTCATTAGTATATGTAAGCCAGCAGGAAACTTGTTCCTTCTGGATGCTCTCTGGATCAGTAGTAAATGAGAATGGAACAATTTGTTCATCACCAAACTGTTCTTGCATCTTGCTAAAATCAACAGTTCTCTTGTCCACGCGGGCAGGAGTACCTGTCTTAAATCTTCTCATCTCAATTCCATTATCTATTAGCGACTGCGTCAAAAAGTTAGCTGCCGCCAAACCATTGGGGCCGGTCTCCTGACAAACATCACCGTGTATACATTTAGCTTTAAGATAAACACCTGTAGCCAAAACCACAGACTTTGCATAATATGTGGCGCCAGTAGTAGTCTTAACGCCTTTTATCACGCCGTCTTCCACCAAAATATCAGAAACTTCCGCCTGTTTAAGCGTTAGATTGTCCGTATTTTCTAGGGTTTTGCGCATCTCTTTGGTGTAGTCGTGTTTATCGGCTTGCGCACGAAGTGAGTGAACAGCAGGACCTTTAGACTTGTTTAACATCTTAGATTGAATAAAAGTCTTGTCGATGTTTTTACCCATCTCACCACCTAGTGCATCAACCTCGCGCACCAAATGTCCCTTAGATGTTCCACCAATATTAGGATTACAAGGCATCAAAGCAACACTATCGATACTAATAGTAAATACGATAGTGTCCATTCCAAGTCGCGCAGAAGCAAGAGCCGCTTCACAGCCTGCGTGGCCTGCGCCCACAATTATGACATCATGATTTTCCACAACGTTGCCCATTTCATCACCCTTCAAATATAATAGCGTTTCGCTTGCGAAACGCTGCGACACTTTCTGGTTGCTTAAGCAACAATTTCCTTTCAGAAAGTGGTCGCATCCCTGCGGAGCATTTTTTTCGCAGAAAAAAATGTGCTATAAGATTATAACACAATTTCTTTTTTATACATTATATTATTGAAATAAATTTTCTTGAATTCTTCTAAAAATGGTTTTTATTTTCCCATGCAGAACTTCGCGAAAATCTCGTTCGCCAAATCATCCTCCACACTCTCGCCTATGATAAGTCCGAGTTTCTCATAAGCATCCATCAAGTCGATAGAGTAGAAGTCCTCCGGCAAATCTTTGCTCACAGAATCTAGTACATTAGTTAAACTCTTGTAAGCCGAATCCAAACATTCTTTGTGGCGGGCGTTTGTAATATAAATCTGATCGTTTAGATTTACCTTGCCCTCATAGAATTTCTTTCTTATATCATCCTCGAGCAAATCAAGGCCTGTGCCTTCTTTGGCGGAGAAGAGTATTGCATCAAGTCCAGATAAATCTTTAATCTCTTCTATATTAACTTTAGTTTCCATATCAGTTTTGTTAATCAAAACAATGGCTTGCTTGTCTTTAATTATATTGATGATTTGTTTATCATTCTCGTCCAAATCTTTTTGGCCATCTACCACGTAAAGAATTAGGTCTGCATCTTCAGCCATCTCTTTGGCTTTCTCCACGCCTATCTGTTCAACCTTATCGTCGGACTCACGAATGCCCGCGGTGTCTACTATATTAAGACTTAGTCCATTAAGGTTTATATATTCTTCAAGAGTATCTCTCGTAGTTCCTTCTATCTCAGTAACAATCGCGCGCTCCTCACCCAGTAGCAAGTTAAGAAGAGAAGACTTTCCAGCATTAGGCTTTCCAAGGATAACTGTCTTGATTCCTTCTTTAGCCACACGGCCATTGTCAAAGCTATCGATTAGTTTCTTTATTTCTTCTAGTTCTTTTTCTACAGCAACTTTTATCTTCTCAGAATACCCATCGATGCTGATGTGTTCTGGGTCGTCCAATGCAGATTCAATAAAAGCGATATGATAAATAATCTCTGCTCGAAGTTCCTTAATCTTGTCGGAGACATTTCCCTTTAACTGTTTTACAGCACTAGTGTGTGCAAAATCATTTTTAGCGTTGATCAAATCCATAACAGCTTCAGCCTGCGACAAATCCATCTTGCCATTTAAGAAAGCTCTCTTTGTAAACTCGCCTGGCTCTGCAGGTCTAGCGCCAGCCTTAATAACTAAATCTAGAACCTTAGTTAAGATTAGCATTCCACCATGGCAGTTAATCTCAACAGTTTCTTCTCCGGTAAAAGACTGGCCGTCCTTCATCACCAAAACTAAAACTTCGTCTATTACTTTGTCGCCGTCTTTTATGCAACCAAAATGAGCTGTGTGTGTATCCACATCAGCTAACTTAATGTCTTTATAAGATTTAAATACTTTGTCGGCAATCTCTATTGCATCTTCGCCACTTACACGAATGATTCCAATGCCCGAAGCACCTGGGGCAGTAGAGATAGCTGCTATAGTTTCATAAGTCATAAATCTATCCTCTTTTTCTGAAAGAATTATAACACAATAACAAAAAGAATAGTACATTAGAATTGGGCACAAAAAAAGAACTAGAATCCTCTAGTTCTTTTTTATATTTAAGTTCTTATTATTTAAGAACAACTACTACGTGTCTGTATGGCTCTTCACCTTCTGAACGAGTAGTGCAGTACTTGTCGTTCTGTAGTGCTGAGTGAATGATTCTTCTCTCATAAGGATTCATTGGCTCAAGTGCTACTGGCTTTTTGATTCTCTTAACTTTCTTAGCAATATTCTTTGCAAGATTTTCTAGAGTCTGCTGTCTTCTTTCTCTGTAGTTTTCTGTATCAAGTCTAACTCTTGAGAACTTGTCATCTGACTCTTTGTTTACAATCAAGCTTGTAAGATACTGAAGTGAATCAAGTGTCTGTCCGCGCTTACCAATCAAAACGCCCATATCATCTCCCACAATATCAATATTGATTGTCTGCTCGTTATCTTGATCTTCTATATTAACATCAAGTTTAACTGTAAGGTCCATTGCGTCAAAGACTTTGTTTAGGAAGTCTGCTGCAATCTCGTCTACATCGCCTTTCTTTTTAGCTTTGATAACTGCTGCTTTTTTACCTAGTCCAAGGAATCCGCTTCCGCCTTCTTCCACAACTTCATAATCTAACTTATCTGATGTGATGCCTAACTCCTGACAAGCATTAGTGATAGCATCATCTACATTTTTTCCTTCAAAATTTTTGAAATCCATTTTCTATCTCCTCTATATTATTTATCGTTCTTCTTATTAAAATCGCTTACTAAGTTTGCCTTTGATGCAAGTGAGCCTTGCTTCTTAGCTGCAAGTTCTTTAGCCTGCTGTACTTTAGCTTCTTTTTCAGCTGCGCTCATTCCACCTTCATCTTTAGCTTTAGCTTTGTTCTGAGCTGCATCTATTACATTATCTCTGTAGATTCCTTTTCTAGCTTTCTTACGCTCAGCCTTCTTAGCCGCTTTCTTTCTGTTTTCTTCTATAATGGCATCCATTCCCTTTTTGTCTAGGTACTTGTTGATACATAGCTGTTGAACCATCATAACAAGTGAACCTATACACCAGTAAATACCAATACCTACTGGAAGAATGTAACACATGTAAATTGAAAAGATTGGCATGATGAAGTTCATAATCTTCATTGAGCCGCCCATTCCAGGAACATCTGCCGCTGCATTGTTCTTGTTCATTCTAGTTGTTAGCTGAACACTGATAAACTGGAATACACCAGATAAAATTGGAAGTGCAAAGCCTGCAATAATAATTCCAACAGCCTGTCCTTTGATGTTTGTAGATGGTGAATCACCAATCAACAATCCGCAGAACTTGTTCATAGAACTCATAATATTTGAGTATTCATTGTGAACGTTATCAAGCAACTGTCTAAGTGTGTGGTGATGTGCAAGGCTTAAAGTCTTTCCTGAAGAGTTTGTACCTGTCATCGCCGCAATACAGTTTTTAATCTGGCCATTGCTTAATTGTGCACCTGACAATTTACCTTTAACATATTCTTTTCCAAGAATAGCTTTTGATCCAAAGTACTCATCAATCTGTCCTGTAGATAGTTTTGTGATGTAGTTAACGTATGTGTTTTTAACAGATGTTACATACTGTGGAATATCTCTGATTACTGCATACAAAGCAAAAAGAATTGGCATCTGGATTAATAGTTGTAAGCAACTACCAGTAGGAGAAGTACCGTACTTAGCGTACACTTCCTTAATCTCGGCTTGTTGCTTCATTTGTGTCTCTTGATCTTTTTTGCCTTTGTATTTGTCTTGGATAGCTTTAATCTCTGGTGACATTATGGCGTTAAGCTTTGAGAATTTCTGTTGCTTAACCTGCATTGGAAGTAGGAACATTCTAATTACAATTGTAAATACAATGATACATAGTCCAATGTCATAAAATCCCATATGTGAGAATACAAAGTAGATTCCCTCCATAATGTATCCCATAAGATTAGCTAAACCTTTTACTAATGGGTTGTTATATAAAAACAATTTTTACCTCCTTAAGGAACCGGGTCGTATCCACCCTCATGCAAAGGATTGCATCTCGCAATTCTTTTAATTGCTAAACGTGACCCTTTGAACGGTCCATATTTTTGTATAGCCTCTATTGCATAAGAAGAACACGTAGGAATGTATCTGCACTTGCTACGTGTATATGGTGATATTGCTTTTTTGTAAAATTTTATAAATCCGATCAAAAGGAAACTAATTCCTTTTTTTATCATTCTAAAAACTTTCATCTCTTCTATACAAAAAGGTTTATCTTCAAATTTCTTGTTTTGCAAATCTTTTTAATTTGCTACTGATTATCCAGCTCTGCTCGTCCGGTTTTTAATCAGTCTTATATTTTGAATATAAAAACTACCACCTAGTTTTCAGACAAAATACGTGATTGCTCACCCAAATGGAGTAGGGCATCTTCAATCTCTTTAAAGGTTTTACCCTTCGCATCGCTTCTTGCGATTACTACCAAATCTAAGCCGTGCTCAAACTTACTTTCATTTAATCTATAACTTTCACGAATTAATCTTGTTAGGCGATGTCTTACTACGCTATTTCCTACTTTTTTACTTACCTGGATACCTAATCTGTTAACGTCTAATTCGTTTTTTCTGTAATATAAGATTAAATACTTGTTAGCACATGACTTCTTTTCGTCAAAGACTCTTTTAAAGTCTTCATTCTTTTTCAAAGAATTTTTCATAATACTCCCTCAAAAAGAAAAGGTCACATTCTTAAGAATGCGACCTTAAGCTGATATTTTCTTTCTACCTTTAGCTCTTCTTGAAGCTAGGACTTTACGTCCACCAGCTGTTCTCATTCTTTTTCTAAAACCATGTTCTTTTGATCTCTGTCTTTTCTTTGGTTGAAAAGTCATTTTCATGTCGAATTACCTCCTTCTTTATAAATAGTAAAACATCTTTACTATATAAATGTAAGAATTCGTAGCTAGTTATCAATTAAACCATACTTTCAAATATTTTTCAATGACTTTTTACTATATATAAGTATTTTTTTATAATCCTGCGGCTTCGCCAAAAAAATCATTCCTCCAGAAGTAGATAGTAGAGTAAAATAATGTGGATTTTTAATAAAAATCACATATTTTTTGTGACTTGTTGACATTTCTCAATAAAATTCACCATTTTAGCCAATAATTTACATAATTTTACATAAATTGGTGAATGTTATCTACATTCTGTCAATAAATTGTTAATAAGTTAATAGAAATATGCTTATTTTATGCTATTTTTAACGGATTCTCTCTAATTTATGTCAATAACTCGGCTTTTTGGTTATTATTTGCAACCATTTTATGTATACCGGTTACTGTTATTATGTAAATCAAACGCGTGTTTTTTTGTTATTAGTTTCTTCCTATTATAATTATAATATTATTGAAAAAATTGCTATTTTAGTGTATTATATCTATGTGCGAATTTTAACGATATTTCGCATTTTTTTTAGGGAGGGGCTATGTTTGAAGTTTTAAGTGAAAAATGGCCTGAAATTTTAGATTTCTTTAAAAGTGAATATGACGTCTCTGACGTTTCTTTTAAGACATGGATTCTTCCACTTGAAATTAAATCAGTGGAAGATGGTTTAGTAACTCTTGTTTTTACTGGACCAAGTGAATCACAAGGCCTTAAATATATAAATAAAAAGTATCTTTCATTTTTGAAAGTTTCTATTTGTGAGTCATTGGATGAGGATTTAGATTTGCAAATCATTTTGCCAAACGGCGAAATGGATAATTCAATTGCTACCACTAACGAAAGTAAAGCTCAGCTACTAGATAGAATTAAAGACTCTAACCTTAGTGAGAAATTTACTTTCGATTCTTTTGTAGTGGGATCTAACAACAATGCTGCTCAAGTTACAGCTTTGGCGGTGGCTGAATCCCCAGGTGAAACTTACAATCCACTTTATATTTATGGTGGTGTAGGTTTGGGTAAAACTCACTTACTTCAGGCTATTGGTAATTTTGTCTTGGAACAAAATCCTGAAGCTACTGTATTATACACATACAGTGAATCTTTTGTAAATGAAGTAATTGATCTTCTTGCTGGTAAACACACAGTGCAAGAAGATATTCAAAGATTTAGAAATAAATATAGAAATGTTGATGTTTTATTATTAGATGATATTCAATTCTTCTCAAACAAAGATAGATGTCAGGAAGAGTTATTTAATATCTTTAATGATTTACATATGAAACACAAACAGATAGTTATTACATCAGATAAAATTCCAAAGGATATGGAAGGTATTTCTGAGAGATTAATTAACCGTTTTGAGATGGGTCTTACTGTTGATATTCAAAACCCAGATTATGAAACAAGAATGGCTATTCTACTTAATAAAGCTAAACAGGAACCAGGTATTGAAATAGATAATACTGCACTTGATTATATTGCTAATAATTTTATTTCTAACGTTAGAGAATTGGAAGGTTCTTATAATAAGTTAGTGGCTTACGCTAAGATGAAACCTGGCACTGTTATTGATTTAGATTTTGCTAAAGATATTCTAAAGGATATGATTGATCCTAATAATAAAAAGAATATTACATGTGAATATATTATAGAAATAGTGGCAGAACATTTTGATTTATCTACTAAAGATTTAATATCTGATAAGAGAAGTGCAGATATTGCATGGCCTCGCCAGATTTGTATGTATCTCTGTAGATATTTTACTGATGATAAATTAGAAACTATTGCTAAGGCATTAAATAAAACTCACGGTAATGTTATTTATGGTATTGATAAAGTTAAAAAAGAAATAGAAACTGACCCGAATACTAGAGCTACAGTGGAAGTTCTTAAGAAAAAAGTAGATCCTGAATAAATTTTAATGTTAATAACTATTTCAATAAACTATCAATAACTATTAATTAGTAGTTAATAACTATGTCAGTAGTTTGATAATAAAATTTTTCTAAAAATTATTATTGGACCAAGAAATCACTTAAAAAATTTATTATTTATTAACTAATGATAATAACCTGTGTGATTTGTTAATTACTCTAAAAATTATTAACTGACATTTTTATTCTATACATACGATAAATAAAGGATATTTTATACTTTTTATCATATTGACTGTCCTTATTATTATTATCAAAATTATATATTTATTTATACTTTTATTTTAAAGGAGAAAAGGGATGAAATTACTATTTAAAAAATCAGATTTAATTGAAGGAATCAATGTTGTAATGAAAGCAGTATCAACTAAATCTTCTATGAAGATATTAGAATGTATTTTAATTGATGCTACTGAAGGTTTCATTAAATTTACTGCTAACGATATGGATCTTGGAATTGAAACTAAAGTAAAAGGTGAAATTAAAGAAGCTGGAAAAGTTGCTATAGAAGCAAGAATTTTTTCAGAGATTGTTCGTAAGCTTCCAGATAGTGAAATTACATTTGAAATAGAAGATGATACTAAATCTTTAATTACATGTGAGAATTCAAAATTTAATATTCAAATAATGGATGCAGAAGATTTTTCTCCACTACCAAAAGTAGAAAAAAATAATAAAATTAGTATTTCACAGTTATCACTTAAAAGTATTATTGATCAAACTATTTTTGCAATTAATGAAGCAGAAAAGAATAAAGTTTTAACTGGTGAACTTTTTGAAATAAAAGGAAATAAATTAAAAGTAGTAGCATTAGATAAATTTAGAATTGCTATTAGATATATGGAATTAAAAGAAGAATATGATTTAGGTAAAGTTATTATTCCAGGAAAATCATTAAATGAAATAAGTAAGATTTTAAATGGTGGAATGGAAGATGATGTAATGATTTATTTTACAGATAACCATATTCTATTTGACTTGGGCGATACAGTAGTAGTTTCAAGATTAATTGAAAATACTAATTTCTTTGACACAGACAAAATGATTAGCTCAGATTATAAAACAAAAATTGAAATTAATAAAAGAGAATTTATGGATTGTATTGATAGAGCTACACTTCTTATTAAAGAAGGAGAAAGCAAACCAGTATTCTTAACAATTAAGGATGGAGTTTTAGATTTATCTATTAATACATTTATTGGAACTATGGATGAAAAAATAAATATCAATAAAGAAGGCGATGATTTGATGATTAGTTTTAATCCAAAATTCCTTCTAGATATTTTGAAAGTTTTAGAAGATGAAACTATTACTTTATATATGACAAATTCTAAGTTGCCATGTTTCATCAGAAACGAAAATAATTCATATATTTATATTGTATTACCAGTAGTACAATAAATATTTTTAAAAATGGAAAGTGAAGAAATTCATTTTTCATTTTTAAAGTAAGGGAATAGATTATGGAAATAGAAATTAGAGATGAATATATAAAATTAGGACAGGCAATGAAATTAGCTGGGCTTGTATCATCTGGAATAGAGGCAAAAGTAGTTATTCAGGATGGAGAAGTAAAAGTTAATGGAGAAGTAGATACTAGAAGAGGAAAAAAATTATATTCAGGCGATACTTTTGAATTTAATGGGGAGACAGTTACTATTAAATAGTCTGGAGTAGAAATGATAGTTAAAAAACTAGAGTTAGAAAATTATAGAAATTATAAATCTTTAAATTTGGAATTAGATCCAAGAAAAAATGTTTTATATGGGAATAATGCTCAGGGAAAAACTAACGTACTAGAATCTATTTATATTTGCAGCACTACTAAATCTCATAGAAGCAATAAAGATGTTGAGTTAATTAGATTTGGTGAGAGAGAAGCTCATATAAAATTATTTTTAGAGAAAAAAGAAAAAGAATATCGAATTGATGTTCATTTAAGAAAAAATAAAACTAAAGGAATTGCAGTAAATGGAATTCCAATAAAAAGAGCTAGTGAACTATTTGGTATTTTTAATGTTATTTTCTTTGCACCGGAAGATTTAAATATTATTAAAAATGGTCCGGCGGAAAGAAGAAGATTTATGGACTTAGAACTTTGTCAGCTAGATAAAATTTATGTTCATAATCTAATTAATTACAACAAAGTTTTAAATCAGAGAAATAGGCTTTTAAAAGAAATTAGTTTTAATCCAAAAGAAGAAGAGACGCTAGATGTTTGGGATGAGCAACTTGTTCTTTATGGAAAAGAGATAATTAAAAAACGTGAAGAATTTATTAAACAGATAAGTAAAATTATTAAGCATATTCATGCAGATTTAACAAATAAAGAAGAGACTATAAAGATAGACTATCACAAGAATACAGAAGTAAGAGATTTTGAAAGAAATCTAAAGAAAAACAGAAGTGTTGATTTAAGAAATAAGAGTACTTCTGTGGGACCGCATAGGGATGATATTTTATTCTTCAACAAAGATATAAATATTAGGACTTATGGAAGTCAGGGGCAAAAAAGAACTATTGCTTTGTCTTTGAAGTTAGCAGAGATTGAGCTAGTTAAAAAGATTATTAATGACACACCAGTTTTACTATTAGATGATGTGCTTTCAGAATTAGATTCAGAAAGGCAAAATCATTTATTAGAGAGACTAGATAATATACAAACGATTGTGACTTGTACAGGACTCGATGAGTTTGTAGAAAATAGTATAAATATTGACCGAGTATTTAAGGTTGATAATGCGAAGGTAAAAGAGAAAGAAATTAATTAACTTTGTAGTTTGAAAGGAAGTTTTTAAATGACAGACAAACAAAAAGGACAAAAAGAATATGGTGCAGATCAGATTCAAGTCTTAGAAGGATTGGAAGCTGTTAGAAAAAGACCAGGTATGTACATTGGTACAACATCTTCAAGAGGTCTTCATCATTTGGTGTACGAGATAGTAGATAACGCAGTGGATGAGGCTTTGGCTGGATACTGTTCTACTATTGAAGTTACTATCAATAAAGATAATTCAATCACCGTAAAGGATGATGGTCGTGGAATTCCTGTTGATATTAATAAAAAGACAGGTAAACCAGCGGTAGAAGTAGTATTTACTGTACTTCATGCCGGCGGTAAATTTGGCGGCGGCGGATACAAAGTATCTGGTGGTCTTCACGGTGTAGGTGCATCTGTAGTTAACGCTCTTTCAGAGTGGTTAGAGGTGCGCGTTTGTAGAGATGGAAAGATTTATCATCAAAGATACGAGTATGGAAAAGTAGTTAAAAAATTAGAAGAAGTGGGAACAGCTGACGAGGAGAAGAGTGGTACAGAAGTAACATTCCTCCCAGACAAAGAATTGTTCGACACTACTATTTATGAATTTGATATTTTAAAAACTAGACTTCGCGAGACTGCATTCCTTACAAAGAATCTTAAGATTATATTGAAAGATGTAAGAGAAGAGGAAGTTAAGGAAAGAGAGTTCCACTACGAAGGTGGAATTATGGAATTTGTAGAGTACATGAACAAAAAGAAAGAGCCACTCTACAAAGAAGTAATTTACTGCGAGGGTACTGCTAACAATGTGTATGTGGAAGTTGCTTTGCAGCACAATAATGCATACTCAGAAAACTTACTTTCATTTGTAAACAATATTAATACACCTGAAGGTGGTATGCAGGTGGAAGGTTTCAAGCGTGCTCTTACAAAGACATTAAATAACTACGCTAGAAAAAATAAGATTTTAAAAGATAAAGAAGATAACTTATCTGGTGAAGACTTTAGAGAAGGTCTTACAGCGGTTATCAGTGTAAAGATAGAAGATCCTCAGTTTGAAGGACAGACTAAGCAGAAACTTGGAAACAGTGAGGCGAGAGGTGCGGTTGATAGCATAATGAGCGAGCAGATGACTTACTTCCTCGAGCAAAACCCAAGTGTTGCTAAGACTATTTGTGAGAAAGCTGTTTTGGCAGCGCGCGCTCGTAATGCAGCTAGAAAAGCTAGAGAGGCTACACGTAAAACTGCTTTGTCGGTGGCTGCTCTTCCAGGAAAGCTTGCTGATTGTTCAGACAAAGATCCTAAGAAGTGCGAGATATTTATAGTCGAGGGTGATTCTGCCGGTGGTTCAGCGAAGAAGGCAAGAACTCGTGCCACACAGGCCATTCTTCCGCTTCGCGGTAAAATCCTTAATGTAGAAAAAGCCCGAATCGACCGTATTATGAACAACGAAGAAATTAATACAATGATTACGGCATTTGGTACAGGCATTCATGAAGACTTTGACATAGAAAACCTAAGATATGACAAGATTATTATCATGACCGATGCCGACGTGGACGGTGCCCATATTGAAACATTGATGCTCACATTCTTCTACAGATTTATGCCTGAGCTAATAAGACAAGGACACGTATACTTGGCGACACCTCCACTTTATAAAGTATCAAAGAATAAGAAATCTTATTACGCATACAATGACGATGAACTAAACAACATCATCGAAGAAATTGGTAGAGATGGAAATAATAAGATTCAAAGATACAAAGGTCTTGGTGAGATGGACGCAGAGCAACTTTGGGAGACTACTATGGACCCTGAGAAGAGAATGCTAAAGAGAGTTGAGATTAATGAAGATACAATGTCTGAAATCGACTTAACATTTACTACTCTTATGGGTGATGATGTAGAACCAAGAAGAGAGTTCATCGAAGAGAATGCTAAGTTCGTTCAGAACCTAGATATTTAACAAGAACGCCAAGTTCGTTCAGAAAGTAGATAAAAAACAACAAGTAGATTTTCTACAGGAGATAAAAATGGAAGAAAATATTTTTGACAAAATAAGTAGCGTTGATCTGAAGGATACGATGGAAAGCTCATACATCGATTATGCGATGAGTGTAATTGCTTCACGTGCGCTTCCAGATGTTAGAGATGGTCTAAAGCCAGTTCAGAGAAGAATCCTTCACGCTATGGTTGAACTAAATAACGGTCCAGACAAAGCTCACAGAAAGTGTGCGCGTATTGTCGGAGACACAATGGGTAAGTATCACCCACACGGTGATAGTTCTATCTATGGTGCGTTGGTTAACATGGCGCAAGAGTGGAACATTAGATACCCACTAGTGGACGGCCAAGGTAACTTTGGTTCAGAGGACGGCGACGGTGCAGCTGCTATGCGTTATACAGAGGCGCGCCTAAGCAGAATGTCTATGGAACTAGTTAAAGACATGAACAAAGACACAGTAGACTTTGTTCCTAACTTTGACGAGACCGAAAAAGAGCCAGCTGTGCTTCCTGCAAGATTCCCTAACCTTTTGGTAAATGGAACAACAGGTATTGCCGTAGGTATGGCTACAAACATCCCACCGCACAATTTGACGGAGTCTATTAATGCGATTATTAAGATGATCGATAACAAGGTGGACGAGGATAGAGACACTGAGATAGACGAAGTGATGCAGATCATCAAGGGACCAGACTATCCAACAGGCGGAGTGATTTTGGGAACTGCTGGAATTAATGAGGCATACAGAACTGGACGTGGAAAGATTGTGACACGTGCGGTTACGGATGTCGAGTTAATGGACAATGGCAAATCTAAGATTATTGTGACTGAACTTCCATATATGGTTAACAAGGCAAAGCTAGTTGAAAAAATAGCGATGCTTCACAGAGATAAAAAAGTGGACGGTATCACAGACCTAAGAGATGAGTCCGACAAAGACGGTATCAGAATTGTTATTGAACTTAGAAAAGATGCAAATGTAAATGTTATTTTAAATCAGCTTTACAAGCACACTCAACTTCAGGATACATTCGGCGTGATTATGCTTGCGCTAGTTAATGGCGAACCAAAGGTTCTAAATCTTTTGGAGATGTTAACTGAGTATTTAAATCACCAGAAGGAAGTTGTAACTAGAAGATCTAAGTTTGAACTAGAAAAAGCAGAGCAAAGAGCCCACATCATAGAGGGACTTTTGATTGCTCTTGATAATATTGACGAAGTAATTCAAATCGTTAGAAAGTCTCACACTACACAGGATGCGAAAGACGGATTGATTAAACGCTTTGGTCTTTCTGATGCGCAGGCTAGTGCTATTGTCGAGATGAGAATTAGACAGCTAACTGGTCTAGCTAGAGAAGACCTTGAGAATGAGCAAAAAGAGTTGATGGAACTTATTGCGTTCTTGAAAGGTGTTTTGGCGGACGAGAAAAAACTACTTGGAGTTATCAAGGAAGAGCTAGAAGAAGTAAGAGACAAGTATGGCGATGAGAGAAAGACTGAGATTGGAATAGATCCAGGCGATCTTTCAAACGAAGACTTGATTCCAGAAGAGCAGACAATGGTTTGTATGACAAATCTTGGTTACATCAAGAGAATGACTACAGACAATTTCAAAGCCCAGAACCGTGGTGGTAAGGGTATAAAAGGAATGCAAACTATAAACGATGACTTTATGAAAGAAATGTTTATGGTTTCCACCCATGACTACATTTTGTTTATTACAAACACAGGAAGAATTTACAAGACAAAATGTTATGAGATTCCAGAAGCAGGGAGAACTGCCAGAGGTGTGGCTGTTGTTAACTTGCTTCAACTTAAACCTGACGAGTACATTTCTAAAATGGTTCCAATTCAAGACTTTGAGGAAGACAAATATCTTGTAATGTCTACACGTAACGGAACTATCAAAAAGACTGCCGTTAGAGAATATAAGAATATTAGAAAGAGTGGAATCCAAGCAATCAATCTTCGTCCAGGAGATGAACTTCAGGATGTTCACATTTTAGATAATGACGATAACATTATGATTGTTACAAAAGATGGACACGCTATCAGATTTAAATTAACTGATGTTAGAGAGACTGGCCGTTCAGCTATGGGTGTTAAGGGTATTGAGCTTAACACAGGAGATGAAGTTGTAGCTATGCAAGCTGAATCACGTGGCTCACACTTGCTAATCGTTTCTGCAAATGGAATGGGCAAGAGAACTGAGATAGAAGAGTTCAAACTTCAGAACCGCGGCGGCAAAGGTGTTAAGGGATACAAAGTTACAGACAAGACTGGTGAAGTAGTAGGAGCTAAGACTGTAAACCCAGGCACTGAAGTTATGATGATTACAAACGAGGGAATTATTATAAGAATGTCAGTAGATGATATTTCTATTCTTGGAAGAGTAACCCTCGGTGTTAAACTTATGAATACTGGCGCTGATGATGATATAGTAGTAGCTAGTGTTATGAGAGTGAAAACAGATGTGGAAGAAGCATCTGAGGAATAGGTAATAAATTTTGAGAAAAGTTAAAGCGAGCAAAATTATTGATACAGTTAAAGAGATGTGCATAGAGGCAAATCTCGAACTAGCGCCTGATATGGAACAGGCGTTAGTTAGCGCGAAAGAAAACGAGACTTCAGAAGTAGGCAAAAAGATTTTGTCTGACTTAGAGGAGAATCTTTCTATTGCAAAGGATGAAAGAATTCCTATTTGCCAGGACACAGGGATGGCAGTAGTGTTTGTGGAGATTGGCCAAAATGTTAAGGTTAAAGGTTCTTTGACGGAGGCTATTAATGAGGGCGTGCGTCAGGGATACACTGAAGGGTATCTTCGCAAGTCCGTAGTTTCAGATCCGCTTGAGAGAGTTAACACAAATGACAACACTCCAGCCATTATTCATTATGACATTGTGGATGGAAATGATATTAAGATTACTTTGGCTCCGAAAGGATTTGGCAGCGAGAATATGAGCAAGATTGTAATGCTTAAGCCAGCTGACGGAGTTGAGGGAGTGAAGGAAGTAGTAATAAATGCAGTAAAGGATGCTGGACCAAATGCTTGTCCACCGATGGTAGTGGGAGTAGGTATCGGCGGAACTTTTGAGAAGTGTGCATATCTTGCAAAGAAGGCGCTGGCAAGAAATCTTAATTCTAAAAATGAAAATAAGATGTATGCCGACTTGGAAGATGAACTTCTAGAGAAGATTAACAAGATAGGATTAGGACCTGGAGGACTGGGCGGAACACAGACAGCTCTTGGAGTGAATGTGGAAACTTACCCAACACACATTGCAGGACTTCCAGTGGCAGTAAATATTTGTTGTCATGTTAATAGACATGTGACAAGAACTATATAGGATAGATTTATGGAAATTAAAACACCACTTACAAAAGAGAAAATACAGTCTCTTAAGAGCGGAGACTATGTGTATATAACAGGAACTATTTACACAGCAAGAGATGCTGCTCATAAAAGAATGAGTGAGGCTTTGGCTGCAGGCGAAGAGTTACCAATTGATGTGAAGGATCAGATTATATATTACATGGGACCAACTCCAGCTAAAGAGGGACAAGTGATTGGATCTGCTGGACCAACTACCGCTAGCAGAATGGATAAGTACGCACCAAAACTTTTGAACCTTGGACTATCAGGAATGATAGGAAAAGGAAAAAGATCTCAGGAAGTCATAGACGCTATCGTTTTAAATGAGGCTGTTTACTTTGCAGCCGTGGGAGGAGCAGGAGCTTTGCTTTCAAAATGTATTAAGAAAAGTGAAGTGGTAGCGTATGAAGATTTGGGAACAGAGGCTATCAGAAAGTTGGAAGTAGAAAACTTCCCTGCGATAGTTGTTATCGATAGAAATGGAAACAATCTTTACGACGAGGTTTGTTGACAAGTGGTAAGCGCTATAATATAATTACTCTTGCGCTAAAGCAGAAAATTAAATACTGATTAACTAATCAGGCATGGAGAAGTACTCAAGTGGCTGAAGAGGCGCCCCTGCTAAGGGTGTAGGTCGTTTGCGCGGCGCGAGGGTTCAAATCCCTCCTTCTCCGCTCAAAAAGATAGTGGTTTTGCTACTATCTTTTTTGTTTGGGGAGGAGAAAAAATGAGGCGCTCGCTAGGAAGTCGCTCGACGCCAACATTTTTTATCCTCCCCATCTACAAAATAGCACTGCAAGACACTGTTTTTTTGAGCAAAGAATCCAAAAGTAAATATTTTCTAGCGCACTAATCAAATACAGAAAAATCACTGGATAATAACGGAGAAAACAGGAAGAATTGTGGTCTGTTTTTAATCAAACACAAGATGTTGTAAATGGGCTGAGAGGCCCATAAAATAAGGGGGAAAAAGTTAAAATTTTTTGAAAAAAGTTGTTGACACTGCATTTTCACTGTGCTATATTTAATAGGCTGTCGCGAAATCAGCTGATTTTACGCGCAGTTTTACAGCTTTTAGCTAAAAGAACATTGATAACTAAACAGCAACCATCCCTGAAATTTCTAAAAATTTCAGAAATCATTTCGTAAGAAATGATGCGAACTTCAGTTTAAAACTGAAACCTTTAAAACAGTAATGGATGAAGAATGGCTAACGTCATTCTGAGTACATACAAACACTTTTAACGAGAGTTTGATCCTGGCTCAGGAGGAACGCTGGCCGCGTGCTTAATACATGCAAGTCGAACGAAGAGCCCTTAACCGAAGATGATGACGTGCTTGCACTGAATCTGATTCACCTTAGGGTTACTGAGTGGCGGACGGGTGAGTAACGCGTGGGTAACCTGCCTTAGACAGGGGGATAACATCAAGAAATTGGTGCTAATACCGCATATGCTCACAGCATCGCATGATGCAGTGAGGAAAACTCCGGTGGTCTAAGATGGACCCGCGTCTGATTAGCTAGTTGGAGGGGTAACGGCCCACCAAGGCGACGATCAGTAGCCGACTTGAGAGAGTGATCGGCCACATTGGGACTTAGACACGGCCCAAAC